>CAZBWD010000044.1:0-11729 GCA_964495585.1 uncultured Thermotogae bacterium | reverse complement strand
CAACTGACAGAATCGCTTGTCAGTTCACCCTGACATTTTCCCTTGACGTCGACATAGGCGGAGACCGGCTCATGCGGTGCCAGGCCCTCGAGCCACCGCCCGTAGTCCGAGATGAGACCGGGCTCATCGTCATTGATGTACACGCTCGCCGTGATGTGCATCGCGTTGACCAGGCAGAGCCCCTCCCTGACACCGCTCCTCGCCACCACCTCGGCCACCTGCGGGGTGATGTTGATGAACGCCTGCCGGGTCTTGGTCTCGAACCACAGCTCCTCGCGGAGGGTTCTCATGATCGCCTTCCTCCCCTTTCGCCTATCCTTGCTGATCCGAGGTCGAGAGCGCCTTGACGATCGTCTCGACCAGCGCGTCGCGGTTTCCCATCCGCACACGGTAGAGGACGGACTCCTGTCGAATCCGGTGAACGAGCGGGCGATCGAAGTACGCGTGGGTCACGATGAGCAGGTGCCTCCCACTCTCAAGCGCCGCCTCCACCGCAGGGAGGAACGCGGGCGAAGCGGCCTCCATCGGCGCGACCTCGTCGATCACCACGAGCTCACGGGCCTCCACCGCGTTTCGGATCGCCGCGATTCCGATCCCCTCAAGATCCGGGAGGTTGACCGTGTACCGACCGACCCGCGGCCCGCTCCCCTGGTGCAGGCTCGCGAGCGTCCCCTGCACGCCGGTCGCGATGTCGACGAGCGCAAACCCGACCCGGTGGCCGCACTTGCGGATCTCCTTGGTCAGCATCCCGCCCGCATCGAGCGGCACGGCGCGCAATACCCGCTCGACCAGCGTCGTCTTCCCCACGCCGGGCCGGCCGGTCAGTGCGATTCTCATCTTGACCCTCCCTCCTTTCGATTCTATCCTCTGTCGCGTGACGGAGGAACCTCGCTTCATCGTTCACCTGGACATGGATGCCTTCTTCGCCGCCGTGGAGCAGCTCGACGAGCCGGCCTACCGCGGTCGGCCGGTGATCGTCGGCGGCCTCGGGCCGCGGGGCGTCGTCTCGACCGCGTCCTACGAGGCGCGCCGCTACGGGGTCGGCAGCGCCATGCCAACGGCAAAGGCCCAGAAGCTCTGCCCGCACGCAGTTTACCTCACCCCCCGCTTCTCCCGCTACCAGGAGATCTCCCGCCAGGTGCTCGGGATCGTCGAGCAGTACACCCCGATCGTGGAGACCGTCTCCATCGATGAGGCGTTCTTCGACCTGACCGGGCGGGCGGACCGGTTCGGCGGGGCGGCACAGGTCGTGGCCGAGATCAAGCGCCGCGTCCATGAGACCACCGGCCTCACCTGCTCGATCGGCCTCGCCCCCAACCGGTTCCTCGCCAAGCTCGCCTCGGAGCTGTGCAAGCCGGACGGCCTGCTCATCATCGATCGCGATCAGGTGCAGAATCTGCTCGATCCGCTGCCGGTACGGACGATCTGGGGGGTCGGGAAGGTCACCGCACAACGGCTCGCGGGCCTGGGCCTCGCGACGATCCGTGACCTGCGCCGGGCCCCCCTCGACCTGCTCACCCGGGAGTTCGGCGCCGGCGGGCGCACGCTGTTCCGCCTCGCCCGCGGGGAGGATGATTCTCCTGTGCAGGTCAGCCGTGAGGCGAAGTCGGTCTCCCGTGAGGTGACCTTTCCCGAGGACCGCTACCGGCAGAGCGAGATCGAGGAGGTCCTGCACGAGATCGTGGGGGACGTAGCGTCGCAGCTGCGCCGCGAGCGGTTCCTCGGAAAGACGATCCGCATCAAGGTGCGCTTTCCGGACTTCCGCACGATCACCCGCCAGGTCAGCGTGACGATCCCCACCGACTCCGCGTCCCTGATCGAAGCGTTCGCCCTCGACCTCCTGCGCCACCGCGTCGCCCTGGAGGGGCGGGGGGTGCGGCTCCTCGGCGTCGGGGTGGGGAACCTGAGCGCCTCGGAGATCCGGCAACTCGCGCTCTTCGACTGAGACATCCGGGTTGCTCAGCCCCAAGCAGACATCCGGCACCAACCCAAAGGAAGGACTCGATTCTCCCCGCGGTACCCGGTACGCTATCCTCATGGGTGAGGTGATCGAACGGTGCACAAGACGAAGTGGATGCTCCTGGCCGTCGTGGTGCTGATCGTGGCGATCGGAACGGTCGCCGCGGGAATCCCGCTGTGCAGCTACAGCTCTCCGCGCAGCAGCCTGTCGGATCTCAACATCAGCTTCTCCTACCAGTACCACCAGGATCCCTACGGCCTGACCGACCGGAACATCGATGAGGGGCAGCTCCACGTCGACTACACACGCCACTTCGACACCCCCGACTTCGGATACGACGCCGCCGTGAACAACGACATGAACATCTCCGCCCTGTCCCTGTCCTCGTTCACGATGACCGGACAGGGGAACCTCAAGTGGTACTTCAACCCCAAGGCGCCGTACTTCGCGCTCGCCGGTGGGAACGCGAAAAGCGCCTCGAACTACAAGACGATCGGTCTGTTCGTCAAGCTGGGGATCGGCTACGGCCGGTTCACCGACGTCACCCCGCTCGCCAAGGCGATGGAGATCGACGACTACCTCCTGAGCCACGGGACCATCAGCGAACACCTGAAGGGGATCGACCTGCAGTCGATCGCGCACGAGATCGACAACATCGACACCTATCCCTCGATCGCGGACCTCCTGAGCGCCCTGCGGGAGATCATCGAGAGCTCCGGAGTGGCCAAGCCGAGCGGGCTGGATGCCCTCGACATCTACGAGATGATGCAGATCGTGCAGGACAACAGCCACCCCCGCTACTGCGGAGGGAGCATCAGCGCCGGGCTGGGCTACGAGGTCGTCAACCCGCAGGACGAGCCGCGGAACGTCCTGGCGACGGCGGCGTTCAACTACGCGTTCACGACCACCCCGCAGACGCAGTTCCTCGTCCAGGGAACGTTCTCCGGGGCGTACGCCTTCCTGCAGACGAACCAGATGAGCTTCGAGGCGTCCTTCGACTACACGATCAGCCAGATCCTGAGCCTCTCCGCCGCCTACTCGTTCTTCCGGGAGACCTACAACGCGGTGCCCACAGACCAGCACGACATCTCGCTGAACCTCGCCTTCACACCGATCAGCGCTGCGACGATCACCCTGTCGCTGCACTTCGTCCACAAGCCCTACTACCTGATGTGGAGCCAGGACATCAGCTTCGGGATCGGGATGAAGCTCCTATGAGCGGACGGTCCGGATGACCTTGCGCATCAGGCGGTCGGCCACCAGCTCCTGAGCCTTGGCCGATGTGAAGTACCGCGCCTCCGCGATCTCGTCGGGATCCGGTCGCATCTCACCGATGAGGCTCACTCGGTAGAACGCCATCACCCAGTGCAGCCGGCTCGCGCTCCCGAGCTTCCCCCGCAGGTCGACCAGCGCGTCGATCCGCGCCTCGACCCGGAGCTCCTCGCGCAGCTCGCGGAGCAGCCCCTGCCGCGGATCCTCCCCGAAGCGCAGGAACCCCCCGGGAAGCGACCAGTGGCCCTCGGTGAAGCCGCGGCTCCCCTTCACGAGGAGAATCTCCCCTCCCTTGAGGGAGATCCCTTCCACCACGACCCGCGGCATCCCGGCGTGGATCGCCTCGCGGACGAGCGGGGTCACCCCATCGGGGATCCCGGCAAGCCC
Organism: uncultured Thermotogae bacterium; assembly: GCA_964495585.1. Taxonomy (GTDB): domain Bacteria; phylum Bipolaricaulota; class Bipolaricaulia; order UBA7950; family UBA9294; genus CAZBWD01. The sequence goes on along the minus strand of CAZBWD010000044.1, from coordinate 8,110 downwards.
ATCCTTCTCCGGCCAGTCCTGCGGGTGGCCGGCAAGGTGCGGCAGGCAGAAGACGGCCGGCTCGCTCGTCGGAAGCGGGCTCTGCTCGGTGATGGGAAACGGCACCTCGTCCCGCGTTGGAAGGTCGAGGAGCCCGTCGCGCCGCACCAGGTAGATCCTTCCATCGCTTTCGATGTAGTAACGCATGTGCCACCTCGTCCCGATTGTACGGCCATCCGGCTGCGCTTGCAGATCCGACACCCGGGGATCGGCCGCGGGTAGGTTCTTCGAGGTGATGGAAATGAACGGAAGAACCCTAAAGGGGCTGGTGTTGGTGTGCTTGCTCGTCCCGGCGCTCGGCGGCATGGCGGCCGCCCAGCGGTCGACCGCGTCGGCCTCCGCGTCGTCGGACGGACCGGTGCAGGCGACGATCGGTCTCTTCCCCTTCGCGCAGGGGGACACACTGGGGGTCGAACTCACCCGCGAGGACCCCTGTTCCTGCCTGTGTGACGACCTCACGGTCACGGGGTTGCGGCTCCTCGACGCGGCCGGTGATCCGGTCGCCCTGTCCGCGGAGGACGCAACGGTCTTCCCGGTCCCGGCGCAGGACTGGGTCGGACGGGTCGAGTTGGCGGCCTCCGGGGAGGCGCTCGCTCCGGGCCGGTACACGGTCGTCATCGAGACGAGCCTCGGGGAGTTCCGCGCCGAGATCGAGGTCGCCGCGCCGGGTGCGCCGCGATCGACCGGGCGGGTGTCCTCGCGCGCGTCGGTGTGCGGGATCGAGCTTCACGTCTACCGGCTGATCGATGAGACGAGCGACGGGACCACCGTGACGCTGCGCGACGGGGACTTCCTCATGGTCGCCTTGCCCGGCAACCCGACGACCGGGTACCGGTGGACGGTCGAGCAGGAGCCGGCCGATCTCCTCGAAGCGCTTCCCGGACCGGACTTCCACGCCGCGTCCTCGCTGATCGGGGCGGGCGGCTTTTTCTATTTCCGTTTCGCGGCCCACGCCCCTGCCGCGGGCACGCTGAGCTTCTCCTACCTGCGGCCGTGGGAGAGCGTCCCGCCGGAGAAGACGGTCACCGTCTCGATCCGCGTGCAGTAGCTCCGGCATCCAGGCCCCTCGGGTTGCCCTGATTTGCCTGGGCCCCTTCCAGCGTCCTACATTGCCGTTGAGGAGAGGGTGTCTTCCTCGCGTGAGATGGCAAGGAGGAGTGGAGCCTGCGGCGAGGCATCGTCGCGATGCCTTCCCTGCACAGAAAGGAGCTGAACCTGATGCAGACGATCCTCCGCGTGAACATGACGGATCGGACGGCCCGGTTCGAGGCGCTGCCCGAGGCACACCGACAGAAGGCGGGACGGTGGCTCACCTCGAGCCTTGTCGCACAGGAGGTCCCGGCAACCTGCCACCCCCTGGGACCGCAGAACAAGCTCATCGTCGCTCCGGGGCTCGTGAGCGGGACGAGCGCGCCGACCTCGGCGCGGCTCTCCGTCGGCGGCAAGTCCCCGCTCACCGGGACGATCAAGGAGAGCAACGCCGGAACACCGTTCAGTCCAAAGCTCGCTCGACTTGGGATCCGGGCGGTGGTGATCGAGGGCCAGCCCAAGGAGGCGGGCCGCTTCTGGACCCTGCGGATCAGCCACGGCAAGGCAAGCTTCGAGCCGGCCGACCGTTTTGTCGGCAAGCCCCTGAGCGAAGCCTATCCCGCGCTGTTCAAGGCATACGGCGACCCCGCGAAGATCGCGATCCTCGGGATCGGATCGGCCGGGGAGCACCGCCTGGCGGGGGCAGGGGTCTGCTTCAACGACCTCGAGAGCCGGCCGAGTCGGTACTCCGGACGTGGTGGGCTCGGTGCCGTGCTCGGCAGCAAGGGGCTCAAGTTCGTCATTATCGACGACACCGAGGCGCCGGGCGTGCCGATCGCCGACCCGGCCCGGTTCGATCAGGGACGCAAGAAGCTCTCAAGCGCGCTCGCGACCCACGACATCACCAAGCCGAAGGGGGCGCTCAACACGTACGGGACCGCCGTCCTCGTGAACATTATCAATGAGGCCGGCGCCCTGCCGACCCGCAACTTTCGCACCGGACGGTTCGACGGCGCGACCCGGATCGCGGGAGAGGCGATCTTCGCGGGGAACAAGGACCGCACCGGGAGCGAGCTCTACAACCACGCCTGTTCGCCGACCTGCATCATCCGCTGCTCTAACACCTGGCACCGGCCCGACGGCAGCGAGCACACCTCCTGCGTGGAGTACGAATCCGACTGGGCGCTCGGCGCCAACTGCGGGATCGACGATCTCGACGACATCGCCGAGCTGAACCGGCTCTGCAATGACTACGGCCTCGACACGATCGAGATCGGCGGCGCGCTCGCCGTGGCGATGGACGGAGGGCTGGCGCCGTTCGGCGCCGGCAAGCGGGCGATCGAGCTCGTGCACGAGATCGGGCACGGCACGCCGCTCGGCCGGATCCTGGGAAGCGGGGCGGTCGCCACGGGCAAGGCGTTCGGCGTCAGCCGCGTCCCCGCCGTCAAGGGGCAGAACATGCCGGCCTACGAGCCGCGCGCGATCAAGGGGATCGGCATGACCTACGCGATCAGCACGATGGGCGCCGACCACACCTCCGGCTACACCATCGCCCCGGAGATCCTCGGCGTGTCCGGAAAGGCCGACCCGCTCGACCCGAACAAGGTGGAGATGGCGAGGGCCTTCCAGTACGCCACCGCGTTCATCGATTCGACCGGCCACTGTCTGTTCATCGCCTTCGCGATCCTGGACATCGCTTCGGGGTTCGAAGGGGTGGTCGACGAGTGCAACGGCATACTGGGGACCGATTGGACGATGGACGACGTGATGCGGATCGGCAAGGAAGTGATCGAGATCGAGCGTGGCTTCAACCGCGCGGCCGGATTCACCGCGGCGCACGACCGCCTCCCCGACTTCATGCGCTCCGAGCCGCTCCCGCCGCACGATGCGGTGTGGGACATCCCCGACGCGGATCTCGACCGGGTGCTCGGCTAGACCCATCACGGGTGGCAGGCCGTGGCGAGCGTGGCCCACCGTCCCCCTCCGATGATGACCCAAGACGAGCCGGTCGAGGTGCACCTCTACGGCAAGCTGCGGCGGTTCGCGAAGGATCGCGATCCGGCCTCCGATTCGATCCTGCGCATCCGCAGCGCTTCGGGAGAGACGATCGGCGCGCTGCTCGACCGGATCGGGATCCCCCGCGAGGAGCTCGGTGCGAACCTGTTCCTGAACGGGGAGTACTCCGACCTCTCCCGGCCGCTCCGCCCGGGGGACCGCCTCGGCGTCTTCCCCGACGACATGCAGCTTCTCTACAAGTGGTACTTCGCGAAGAGGAAGGACCGATGATCCGCGTCGAGGTCCGCCTGTACGCCGCGCTCGGGCACGTGCGGCCGCACTACCCCCACGGCGTCCCGCTCGCGCTCGCGGACGGAGCGACGGTCCGCTCGCTCGTGCGTGCGCTCGGCCTTTCCGAGCTGGAGATCCACCTGATCTTCGTCAACGGGACGCCGCGCGACCTCGATCATCCCCTGAACGATCAGGACCGCATCGGGCTCTTCCCGCCGGTCGGCGGCGGGTGACTCCTGCCCCGAGGCTTGCCCGCCGCGGTGTTGGCGCGGATCATGAGGGCATCGCGAAGAACTTCAAAAGGAGGCATGGATGGCGACCAACATCGCATGGGATCTGAAGATCGATCAGCTCCGCGACGCCCTGGACGGGGACGGGGCCTTCCTCATCGCCCGCGATGAGACCGGCAAGGCGAACCCGATGACGATCGGGTGGGGAGAGGCCGGGCACATCTGGAACCGCCCGACCTTCACCGTCCTCGTCCGCCGCTCCCGGTACACCCACGGCTGTTTGCTCCGCTCCCCGGAGTTCACGGTGAGCGTCCCCGCCCCCAGGCAGCTGACGGACGAGCTCGCTTTCTGCGGGTCGAAGTCCGGCCGGGACCTGGACAAGGCGCAGGCGTGCGGCCTTCCCCTCGCGCCCGGCAAAACGATCGACACCCCGGTCGTCGGCCCGTGTGCGGTTCACTACGAGTGCCGCATCCTCCTCCGAAAGCAGCTCGCGCGTGCGGACTTCGCCTCGCCGAAAGTCCTCGAAACCTACTACAAGGATGACGACCACCACATGCTCGTGATCGGCGAGATCCTCGCCGCCTACTGAGGCCCCTCAGGCTGCACGGTCGAGGACGGGCGAGCGCACCGACTCACCCGCGGTTGGCACGACCCCGCGCGTGGAGCGCCACGCCGCGCCAGGGGAGCCTCCGTCGTGGGCACCTACATTCTCCCGGACAGCTTGAAAGCGCCGTATCAGCCTTTCTCCCGACCGACCCTGTCCACACGTAACCCCGCTGGGTGACGGAAAGCACACCCACCTTCCGGGCACCTGGGTGCTGTACGTTGTCTTTGTGGGATTGACAGCTCTCTTGCGTACGGCTATATTCGGTACCTAACCGCGAAGGGCCTGCGTCCCGGGTGGGACGTGGGGGAGGGTGACCCCGTAAGGGTTGGGAGGTGTGCTGTGGGCCACAGAGCGGTGCTGCGTGATACCGGGCTTCTTCAGGGTGTCTTTGTGTTTCCACCCACCGCGTTCTCCTGCGAGGCGCCGCACTATTTCTCCTCACTCCTCCTTGGACAAGGGCAGAGCAAACAGGGCGACCGGCATCGCGACGATGCGGGAAGAGGCGGAAAGGACGATGACATCAGGCAAACACTTCATACAGGGGGTGGTGCGAATCCACGGTCTTCAGTGCCGACCCATTTGTCCCCCGCGCGGGGCGACAAACGCGGCATGAGCACGGTACAGACCTGTTGACATTGCGCGCAAAATTCGCTACAGTGGTGGACTGGTGGGAAAACATTTCACGCTTGCCGTGCGGTAAACCTCGGTGGCGAGTAAGGAATGAGGGAAAAGGCAAGGTGCCCAAGCTGCACCGCACAAGAGGGGACATGCCAAAGGAGGTACCACGTTGAAAAGACGAATTGGACTAGGGAGCGTCATAGCCATCGCGCTCATCGCGCTCTTCGCTCTGTCTGCGCTCGCGACGACCGCAGAGATGTACTTCTCCTCGGACAAGAATGGGGCAAACAGGGTGACGAACGTCAACGAAGGACAGGAGGTCTGGATCTGCGTCTACGATCCGGATCAGAACATCGATTGTGACCTGAGAGACAAGATCTGGTGCGACCTCAAGGTCTTCGACCCGAAGACCGGCGCCCTCATCATCTGGGAGACCTACGGGCCGGGATCGGACGAGACCGATCCGGACTGGGGCCCCGGCTACGTCGGGATGGCCGGTGACACGAGCAAAGGGGACTACCTCGAGGAAACCGGCGCCGACACCGGCTTGTTCGTCAGTAAGCGAGCGTTCCAGGTGGGGACACGTAACAGCTACAGCGCGGCTACTCCCCAGCACTTCACGCATGTTGTTGATGACGGTGGTTCCCTGACAGACTTCAAGTGGGGCCACTACCTCTACAACACCGATCCGGCGCGGACCGATCCGACGGCTAGCACGAACCTCTACGGTGACTCTCGCGGCTGGTTCGGCGCAGAGACGCACGCGACGACTCTCGGATTCACGGCCGGATTGATGGACCTCCCGGATACGAGCTACTTCTTCCCATCGGACATCGACGCTTATGCGACAAGCACGATAAAGGCCAACTATTGGCTCGTCGGCCGGTTCGAGAACATGGACACCCTCGTCGGGATGTACCAGGACCCGAACGACCTGACCGACGTGGCGGTGACGATGGGCAAGATCACCGACACCGAGGCGACGATCTCCTGGGACCAGTCCGTGTACAAGGACGCCCGCAGCACCGCGACGATCACCGTTCATGACCCCGATGAGAACCTGAACTGCAACGCGGTCGAGTACGTGCCCGTGTTCATCCTGGTCGATCCCGGCTCATGGAACGTCCAATCCGGCAGCCCGGTGAACAACTTCTGCATGCTCAAGCGCAACGGCGGCGTAGTGCCGCAGAGCGCAAGCGCGACCACAGCACGGGGCGTCCCGATCCGCTGGTACAACATCTACGACGGCAATGCGGAGAACGAGACGAACTTCAGCTACCCCGACAACAGCCAGCCCCAGTCAGTTGGCGCGTACTACATCGAGTACCCGACCAACCAGTACACCGGGTATCTGGCGAACGTCGTCTACTTCGATACGGTGGACCCGTACGGGTACGCCCGCGTGATGTTCTACGCGCAGGAGACCGGCGTCTCGACCGGCGTGTTCGAGCTCGACCTGAACGACATCCGCACCGACCTCGGGTTTACCTCGCTGCGGCCTCGGGACGTGCTCGTCGCCTACTACCTCGATCCGAACGACGAGGACGACTTCAAGCTCGCCGTCTCCTACATCGAGGAGAACGCGGCGTCGATCACGAGCTTTACCGACGCGAACCGCAACCCCAAGTCCCTGTACTGGATCGGTCGCGACCCCGTCTACGTCCAGGTGATCGACGCGAACGCGAACGTCGATCCGTGCTGCCCCGAGCAGGTGGTCGTCCACATCTGCGACCCGCACGAGGAGGACGACTCCGAGTGGGTGATCGCCGACGAGACGAGCTCCAACTCCCCGATCTTCTTCACCAACGCGGGGATCCAGCTCCTGCCGGTGTGGGACGCATTGGGTGTCGGACTCTCCTGGTCGATGGGCGGCTACCAACTGCAGGTCGACAACTGGAAGATCGAGGCGTTCAACGAGGACTCGATCTATGCCCGCTACAACGACGTGTACTACACGACAACAGGCGCCGATCCAGGGATGCTTGGCCTCGGCGACGTGAGCTGGAATACGGCGTTCCCGCCAAAGATCAGCCGGGTCCGCGTGGCGAACGACGTCTCATTCGCACTGATGGAGGTCGGCGACACCCAGGTCTACGACGGCTCGAAGGCGAACATGTACTTCCTCGACCGCCAGGGCAACCGGGTGTCCGGCTACGTCAACTCCGACTGCGTGTTCGTCGAGGTGGTGGATCCGGATCAGAACGAGGACTCCTACCGCCGCGAGCGGATCGACGGCTACTGGGACGGCGGACAGAACATCCCGTTCGGCCCCATGGCAATAAACGAGTTCAAGTGCGAGGACATGACTGACCAGACTCATTCAGTGAATGCCCTGCTCGGCGACACGAACATCTTCAACGACGAGCCAGCCGACAGCTGGCACGACTACGGCTGGGCCAAGCTCTACGTGCTCAACCCGCGAAGCGGCCGCTGGGCGGCGGTGGACCTGTTGGAGACCGGTGTGGCCACGGCGGACTTCGTCTCCGTGACCTGTATCGACCTCATCGGGGTCTACACCTGCGTGCCCACACTCGACGTCCTGCCGGGCGACACGATCATCGCCGTCTATCAGGACCCGAGTAACCACAGCGACTCGTCGTGGATCTCGATCAAGGTCGGCATCGGCGGCGGCGTCACGCCTCCCAGCCAGAAGTCGACGACGACGTTCTGCGACGCGCAGGGCACCGCGGTCACCTCGTACACTGATATCGACACGGTCTACGTGAAGGTCGTCGATCCGTCGCACGCTGGCGCATCCAGCCTGCTCGACGTGGTCACGATCAGCGGGATGACGTTCGACCTCGCGCCGCTCGCCGGTGCGCAGACCGACACGTTCATCACCCCCGCGATCTCGATGAGCGATCTCGGGGCGGCGGCCGGTGACACACTCACCGCGACCTACACCGATCCGACCGATCCGACGGACACCTCGTCGGCGACGGCAACGGTGGTCGCCTCGGCGCTGTCGGTGATCGACTTCTACGCGGGCCCGAACCCGTTCTCGACGACGGTCGCCTTCACCTACCACGGGTCGGGCGTCGCGAGCGACTTCTCGGTTGCCGTGTACAACCTGTCCGGACACCTGGTCTGGCATAGCGAACAGACGAACGTCACGAAGATCACGTGGGATGGCACGAACCAAAGCGGTGCGCCACTGGCCAACGGGGCGTACATCTACATCGTGATGGCGACGGACGGGACGAACACCTTCCATGGCAAGGGCACGGTGTTCATCAAGAAGTAGCAACGAGCGAGGGAGCCTCCGGGGCCTCAAGGGTCCCGGAGGACCTCGATCCTCTCG
>CAZBWD010000043.1:0-11766 GCA_964495585.1 uncultured Thermotogae bacterium | reverse complement strand
AACCTGACAGCATCGCCCTTTCCGCTGTTGTCACCTCGGGAAGTTCAGTCTAGCCGGGTCCCCGCAACGTCCTCGTCACTCCACGGTCACGGTCTTCGCCAGGTTGCGGGGCTGGTCCACGTCGGTTCCCCGCAGGACCGCGATGTGGTAGGCGAGCAGCTGCAGCGGTAGCGCGTAGAGGATCGGGAGGGCCCAGAGAGAAACCTCAGGGACGCCGAGCGTGTGGTCCACCAGGCCGGTGAAGCGCGGGTCATCAGGCCGATCGGTCAGCGCGATCACGATCCCGTTGCGCGCCTTCACCTCCTGGATGTTGGCGAGCACCTTGTCGTAGGCGACATGGCGCGAGAGCAGGACGACCACCGGCATCCGCTCATCGATCAGTGCGATCGGGCCGTGCTTCATCTCGCCGGCGGGGTACCCCTCGGCATGGATGTAGGAGATCTCCTTGAGCTTCAGTGCCCCCTCCAGGGCGATCGGGTAGAGAACCCCGCGGCCGAGGAACAGGAAGTCCGTGGCGGTGTAGAACCGCTCAGCCAGCGTGGCGATCTGCGGCTCGAGGCGAAGCACCCGCGCCATGCGGCCCGGGAGGAGCTGCAGGCCGGCCAGATCCTCGCCCGGGGGCTGCGTCCCTGTTCGCCGCGCCGCCAGGAAGAGCCCGAGCACTGCCAGCGCGGCGATCTGCGAGGAGAAGGTCTTCGTCGCGGCGACACCGATCTCGATCCCCGCGCGCGTGTACACCGCCGCGGCCGCCTCCCGTTCGATCGCGGAGTGCGGAGCGTTGACGAGGGCGATCACCGTGGCACCGCCCTCCCGCGCACGACGAACCGCCATCAGGGTGTCGAGGGTCTCGCCGGACTGCGAGACCGCCACGACGAGGGTGCGCGAGGTGATGTGCATCTGCCGCAGCCGGAACTCCGAGGCGATCACCGCCTGCACCGGGACGGGGAGGACCCGCTCCCAGAGGTATTCGGCCGTGAGCGCAGCGTGGAACGCCGTGCCACAGGCGATGAGGTAGACCCGATCGAAGGCGGGATCGACGTCCGCCAGCCCCGGGAGGTCGATCGTCCTTGACTCCGCCACGAGCTTCTCCCGCAGCGTCTCGCCGACCGCCCGCGGCTGCTCGTGGATCTCCTTGAGCATGAAGTGCTTGTAACCTCCCTTCTGGATGGCGATCGGGTCCATCGCCACCGCCTGCGCCGGCCGGTCGAGCGGCTTGCCGGAGAAGTCGAAGAGGTGGACGGCGCGCGGCGTGAGCTCGGCGAGCTCGTCGTCTGCCAGGAAGAAGACCTCCCTCGTGTGCCCGACGATCGCCGGGAGGTCAGAGCAGGCAAGGGTGCCGTCCTCACCGACCCCGACGACGAGCGGGCTGCCGCGCCGCGCGACGATGAGCCGCTGCGGTTCCATCTCGGACAGGACGGCGAGCGCGAATGCACCCTGCGCCTCGGAGACGGCGGCGGCCACCGCGGAGAGGAGGTCACCGTGATCGTGCGCCTCGATGAGGTGGGCGAGAACCTCGGTGTCGGTCTGGGACTGGAACCGGTGCCCCTGCGCGGTGAGCCGTTCCTTGAGATCACGGAAGTTCTCGATGATCCCATTGTGGACCACCGCGATCTTCCCGCGGCAGTCGAGGTGAGGATGCGCGTTCTCCTTCGTCGGCGGACCGTGCGTTGCCCAGCGCGTGTGTCCGATCCCGATCTGGGCGACGAGGTCCGTCGGCACCTCCTGCCCGAGCGCCTCCACTCTCCCCGCCCGTCGGAAGCGGGTCATCACCCCGGCTTCGAGAACAGCGATCCCCACCGAGTCGTAACCCCGGTACTCCAGGCGCTTCAGACCCTCAAGCAGGACCGGCGCGGCCGGCTTGATTCCAACGTACCCGATGATCCCGCACATCTGTTCCCTCCTCGCCTGCTGCGGGAGTGTACCACCGGCCTGGCCCCCGGCCCAGGCCGCGTGTCCCGTGCGGGCCCGCGGCAGCCCATTGGCTGATCCCCTCCCACCGCGCTAAAGGGCACTTCACGTGCAATCTCTGGAGGCTCGGCCCGGCCCGGGAGGAACCGTTCCACGAGACCCCTTGACACTCCCCACCCGGACATCGTAAATTAGTTTCGTCGGCGCTGATGCGTCGGCGTTTTCTTTTCCGGGCGCGGGCGCCGCTTGAAAGACCTTCCACATCCGCAGAAGATACCACTAGCTCCTCGTTGACGGGAAAGGAAGTCTTCATGGTCTACCGGATCCTTGTGCTCGCCGCCGCGATCGCCCTTGCCGTCCTCCTCCTTTTGGGAATCGACCACGAGCTCTCCCCCCTGGCCACCGGCAACGCCTCGTGGGTCGTGCGCGCGGATCAACCGCTCGTCGCTGGGGGATACGGCGATAACTTCTGCTACAGCGGTGCCAACGTGCGCCCGCTCCACGGTGTGCTCGAACTGCGCTACGATCCCGTCAAGCGTGAGGGAACGCTGACTGTCACCGTGGAGACGACCTCCGAGAGCGGCGCGCTCCGCCTCGCGGCAGACAAGACCCTGCAGGGGCAGATCCAGCTCGTGTCTCAAATTGGCACCGCGGACCGGGTCCTCCACGACACGCCGATCTACGGTGACACCGGACGGGGCGGGCCAGCGTTTCCCCAGACGTTGGCGACTCTGGCGGGGTGGAGCCGCTTCGACCTCGCAGTGAACAGCAGGACCACCGCGACCGGCCTCGCGGGGGAGTGGTCGATCGCCCAGGCGCTGCGCCGAAGCGACGGGTCCATCCGCCAGAGCGGGCTCGTCTACAGCCCGCTCCTGCGCGACAAGACGGGGTTCGCTAATCCCAAAGAGATCCAACTGATCCTTCTCGTCCATTCCGACGAGGCGGACGCGCAGAACGCACCCCCGTACACGCTCGCCCTCGACCTCGTCTTCACCCAGGTGACCATCGAGGAGAACCCCACGCAATCCACATCGCAGTCCGCCGCGCCGTAGCGGCCGGCTACGCCGTGTCGAGCGGCCCCGTCTCGTCGGCCGGCGGCTTCGGCTCGAGGGCGGTGTCGAGCTCCTCCTGCGTCCGTGCCGTGTCCTCCTCCGGGATCGACCGTCTGCGGTGCAGCAATGCGGACAGGCCGCGGCGGACCTCGAAGAAGTCGACCGCGTCGCGTCCGCGCACCGCAGGGGTACATACGAGGACCTGGTCCCCAGCGCGCAGGCGCTCCCCCCCGCGCGGGATGACCAGCTCGCCGGTCTCCTCCCGGTAGATCCCCGCGACGAGCGTCTCGTCCGGCCAGCGCCGCTGCGCCGCGATCTCGGCGACGGTGCGGCCAACCACGTGGGACGCCGCAGGGATGGTCAGACGGAGGATCGACTCCTGCCCCGCCCCGAATGTCGTCACTTCATGGATCTGCGGCCGCTCGATCTCGAGCAGGAGCTGGTCGAGGAACAGGCTCGCGACGTCGATGATGCTCGTCACCCCAGCGCGCTCGTAGGCTTGGCGGTACTTCGGGTTCACCATGCGGACGATGATCCGCGCCGCGCCCGCCGCCTTCGCGAGCAGGGAGTAGGCGAGGTTGTCCGCGCTCTGGCCCATCAGAGCGACGGCGACATCCGCCGCAGCGATCTCCGCCTCCTCGAGCGTCGCGACGTCGGTCGCGTTGCCGTGAACCGCCGACACCCCGAGCTTGGAGCTGATCCACTCGCAGACGTCCCGGCTGAGATCGATTACCACGATGTCATACCGGTCGGCCGCGAGCCGAGCGATCAGCCGCCTGCCTGTCAGGCCTCCTCCGGCGACGACCACGCGCATGCGTCCTCCTATCTCCAGACCCGCCTCACGAAGATCAAAAGGAGCGGCAGGATCTCCAGCCGTCCCGCCACCATGGCCAGTATATAGAAGACCTTCAGGCCCGGTCCAATCCCGAGGTAGGCCTTCATCGGGATGTAGCTCGGGCCGATGTTGCCGAGCGCCGCAGCCATCCCGGAGAACGCCTCAAGCGGCGAGAAGCCGGTGAGCAGGCCGGTGATGATCCCGCCGAGGACGAGCAGAGCGATCCAGGCGAAGAAGATCGCCGCGGTCCGCTCGACTTCCTCCGCATCGATGATCTCCCCGTCGACCACGAACGGGACCACCTCGCGGCGCGGCCGGGCGACGAGCTTCAGCTGGTGCCACAGGAGCTTCCCCAGCACCCCCACCCTCAGCACCTTGACCCCGCCGGCGGTTGATCCGACGCAGCCGCCGACGATCATCAGCAGGAGGAAGAGCTGCCTGGCTACAGGGCCGAACGCCGGGCCACTGATGGCCGCCGTGGTGAAGCCGGTCGAGCTGCCGAGTGACACGACCTGGAACAGGGACAGGCGGATCCGCTCGGCTACGCCGCCGCTCGACTGCAGTGCGACGAGCGCGGTCGCACCGAGCAGGAGCAGGACCCACACCCGCAGTTCCAGGTTGTTCCACACGCCAGTGAAGCGTCGCCGCAGCAGGTTCCAGTGCACGAGGAAGCTCGTCCCTCCCAGGAACATGAACGCGATGACCGTGTATTGGATCGCGTCGTACCGGCGCGGCCCGAGCGCTTGGAAGTAGGCGATGCTCAGGTCGTGTGTGGAGAATCCGCCCGTGGAGACCGTGGTCAAGGCGTGCGCCGCCGCGTCGAACGGGCTCACCCCCTCGATCCACAGGAGGACCCCACAGGCGAGGGTGAGCCCCCCATAGATCCCCCACAGGATGCGAAGCGAGTGGAACAACCCCGGCGAGAAGCGCTTGGCCGCGATCTTGTGCGATTCCGCGGACAGGAGGTTGTGCGACAGGCCGCTGCGCAGCGCCACGAGGAGGAAGAGGGTGAAGATCCCCAGGCCGCCGATCCACTGTGTCAGCGCCCGCCAGAACAGGATGCTGTGGGGCAGACCGTCGAGTCCGACGAGCAGGGTAGTGCCGGTCGTGGTGAACCCGCTCACCGCCTCGAAGAACGCATCCAGGTAGGTGATCTTGAGCGCGAGCCAGTAGGGGACCGCGCCGATCAGCGACAGGACAAACCAGCCGAGCGCCCCGATCGCCATCGCCGCACCGCCGGTGAGCGGGCGGGCCTTGAACAGCACGGTGAGCCCCACGCCGAGCGCCGCGCTCGCCGCTGCGGGAACCGCGTAGATCCGGACCGGAAAGGTCATTGTCTCCGCGTAGATCGCGCTCACGAGAAGCGGTAGGGCCTGGAGGAACGCGAAGGCGATGAGCACGATGCCCAGGTAGTGGAGTGTCGTCGTCAGGTTGCGCATCAGACCCCCAGGCGTGCGGTTGTCCCTGCCGCCCTCATCGTATCCCTCGCCGCGATTCCGAGCGAGCCCGTCCCGTCCCGAGCCAGGTGACCAAGGTCCACGATTCCCGGGACCGAGTCGCTCGTTCGGTGTCCGGTGATCGGCTAGGATCCCGCTGCTATCGGCACTACCGTCTCTCTACGTCCGGTAGTGGCGAAAAGGGGGCCTCCGTGGCCTCCTTTTCTGCTTGTGGGACCACGGGGTGGTGCGATCCGAGGGGGCGTCAGTCCGCGGGTTCGTCCGCCTCGGAGGCGGAGAGCTCCCGCGGGGTGCGGTTCATCGGCGACAGATCCGGGAGGTCCTTGCTGGCGACGTTCAACTCCTTGAACCGCCGCGCCGCGGGCAGCAACCGCTGCTCGAGGGAGCCGACCGCGCTGTCGTACGCGTCGACCGCCTGGCCGAGCCGCTGTCCAGTCCGCTGGAAGAGCTCAAGGAATCGGATCACCCGGTCGTAGAGTTCCTGCCCCTGCCGCGTGATCTCCGCTGCATTCTCCGTGATTTCCTGCTGCTGGAAGCCGTAGGCCACGGCGCGCAAGAGGCCGAGGAGCGTCAGGGGGGTCGTCACCAGGACCCGCTGGCTCACGCCGAACTCGAGCAGGCTTGGATCCTGTTCGAAGGCGGCGGCCAAACAGGCCTCGCTCGGGACGAACATGACGACCATCTCGGGGCTCTTCTCGAACTGGTCCCAGTAGGTCTTGCGGGCGAGGTCCTGGATCCGGGCCCGCATCGCCTGAGCGTGCGCCACAAGCCGGGAGCGCCTGACCTCGCCGTCCGCCTCCAGGGCGTCGAAGTAAGCGGCCATCGGGGCCTTGGCATCAACCGGGAGGATCCCCTGGTTTGGAAGGTGGACGATGACGTCCGGCCGGCCGCGGTCGGTCGAGACCTGTTCCTCGAAGTCGACGTGCGCCAGCATCCCCGCAAGCTCCATCACGCGCCGCAACTGCAGCTCGCCCCATCGGCCGCGAACGCTCGAGGAGCGCAGCGCCTGGGTGAGGCTGATCGTGCTCTCCCGCAGCTCGGTCTCGGCCCGGCCGAGCTGTTCGAGGTGCTTCTCCAGCGTCTGATAGGCGCCTTCCCGCTTCTCCTCCATCGCCCGGACCTGCTTGTCCATCCCCTCGAGCGTCTTCTCCAGCGGCTCGACGAGGTTGCGGAGCTCTTCCTTGTGCGTTCCCCAGTCGCCGCGCAGCTGGGCGAGCAGCGACTCCAGCTGCTCGCGCGACCGCTTCATGAAGAGGTCCGCGTTGGAGGCAAGCGCTTGGCCTGCGAGGGCGCCGAACGCGTCCCGCAGTTGTTCCTGGGCGGTCCTGAGCCAGCGCAGCTTCTCCTCCTCCGCTTGGTGCACCTCGTCCGAGCGCGCGAGCCGCAGCTTGAACTCCTCGTTCCGTTCACGCAGCTCCGCGGCCTGCTCGCCGGCACGCAACCGCGCGACGAGGTAGCCCAGGACGCCACCAAGCAGAAGGCCGATCACAAGCGCAATCCACTGCATGGAGCCTCCTCCGGACTCAGGTGTTCCCTGTCCTCGACCGTGCCGCAGGACGGATCACAGGACGATCTTCTCCTCCTCGCCGGTGTCGGCATGGTAGTACGATCCCTCTTCGCAGACGACCTCGAGCAGGACGTAGTCCGGATCGCTCGCCCCTCGCGGCCAGTCTTCCATCCAGACCTCGCGCCACAGCCGCTCCTTGGTCCCGACTCCATCGACGACCCGCGCCTGACCGTAGAGGGCGGCCTGGCTGAGCCGGCCGTCCCGCACGAAGAGGACGGTGACCTTGGGCTCCGCCTCGATCTCCGCGACCTTGTTCGATGCACGGGAGGTCGCGAACCAGAGTGTTCGCCCTTCGCGCAACAGCAGGGTCATCGGCCGCGACCGCGGACACCCGTTCTGTCCGTGGGTCACCAGGAGCGGGAATTCGGTCGCATCGATGATCTCCCAGAAGCGCGCCTTCATACCGCACCGTCCCGGGCCAGCGGTCCATCCGGAGGCCGGTTCGCCGCGAGGACGAGCGCGTGCGCAATCCCGAAACGCGACAACGCCCGGCCGATCAGGCTCGAACGCACGAGCAGCACCGGCAGGACCTCCCGGCGCAGCGCGGCCGCGATGCCCGGCGCGTGTCCACCACCGTGAAGCTCGAGCCGGCCGACCTCATCGATGAAGACGACTTCCACGGCGTCAAGCGCCCGCATCACTGCATCGCGGGCAAATCCCAGCGCGCCGTCCGCAAGGAAGTACCGGCCGGCCGGGACACCCGGGGGGTAAAGCGATGCGAGGGGTCGGCGCTCACCGGTTCGCAGATCCTCTACGGCGTAGCCAGCCGTGCGTCCCGCCTCGACGAGACGTGGAGCCAGGATCCCGCCGACCGAGATCCCCGCGCTCGCGAGCCCGCGCGCGAGGTGCGCGGCGGTGCTTGTCTTTCCCGAGGCGATCGGCCCATGCAGGATCAGGCAAGGCACTTCCCGGTCGCGGTGCAGCGCTCGCAGGATGACCTTGAGAAGATCGCTCGCCGGTAACCCGCTCCGCTCAGGCGTCCTCGTGCCGGTTGCACCGTTTCCCCACACGATCTTCCCCCTTGTACCCTGCTCCTGGCGAGCATAGTCCATGAGGCACAGGGGCGCAAGCGTGTGCGGAACCGGTCGAAAACTGGGCACGCAGGGCGCGGACGAGGCCCGCGATTGGCTCAGAGGAGCCCGACGCGCTCATTGAACGCCTCGATCAGCCGATCGATCGGCTCGACCATCCGGTGGACCCGGTCCCAGTAGCCCTGGTAGTCGACCCACTGGGCGTCGAGCTCCTCAACGGACTTGCCCATCTGCTCGACCCACGTGTAGTACTTCAGGTTGTGGATCCGCTTTCTGTCCTGGTGGCGCAGCTCGAGGGTGTGGTCGGTCTTGATCCCGAGAAGGTGCAGGTTGAAGTCGATCGCTGCCTGCGTCTCGCTGTAGGCACCGCGCTCCTGCGTGAGTTCGGCGAGGCGGGTCCGATACAACTCCATTGAATCGGTGAACACAGTGAGCACGACGTCCTTCTCCGTGAGTTCATAGTGCCTGGCGAACTTGATCGCCGAGAGCACGTTCGCCGCGCTGGAGATCCCCATGAGCGGGAGCCTCTCGATGGAGTCAGCGTCCAGGCCCTGCCCAGCGAGGAACGCCTGACCGGCCGGTTCATTGAACAGGCGGATGAGGCTCATGCAGTCCTCGTCATCGATCGCGGTCACCATATCGGTGTTGCGCACGTTGTGGATCCAGGGCACGTGTTTGTCCCCGATCCCTTCGATGCGGTGACCGCCGAACCCGTTCTCGGTCAGGGTCGGACACTGCAGCGCCTCGGAGGCGACGAGCTTGCTCGCCGGATAGACCTCCTTCAGGTAGTCTCCGCACCCCATCGTCCCGGACGAACCAGAGGCCAGGACCACGCCGGCGTAGCGAGCGCCGTCCCCGAGCTCCTGCTCGAGGACCTCCTGCATCGCGTGACCGGTGACCTCGTAGTGCCAGAGATGGTTCCCGAACTCCTCAAACTGGTTGAAGATCATGATGTTGTCGCGCGTCTCCTGAAGCTCCTTGCACTTCTGGAAGATTTCCCAGACGTTCGACTCGCACCCCGGTGTGGCGATCACCTCGCCGGCGACCTTGGACAACCACTCGAACCGTTCGCGCGACATCTCCTCGGGGAGGATGGCGATCGACTCGCAGGCCAGGAGGTTCGAGTTGTAGGCGCCGCCGCGGCAGTAGTTGCCGGTCGACGGCCAGACGGCCTTGTGGAAGGTCGGGTCGAACTGCCCGGTGACCAGCCGCGGCACCAGGCACCCGAACGTCGCGCCCACCTTGTGTGCCCCGGTCGGGAACCACTTTCCGACCAGCCCGATGATGCGGGCCCGCACCCCGGTGAGCGCGCGCGGCATCTCGATATAGTTCACTCCGGCGAACCCGCCGCCGTGCTTTACCGGCTCGTTCTTCCACGTGATCCGGAACAGGTTCAACGGGTGCAGGTCCCACAGTCCGACCTCGCGCAGCCCGTCCACAATCTGAGCTGGAATCTTGCGGGGGTCCTTCATCTGGGCGTAGGTCGGTACGATGATCCCCCGTTCCCTGGCCCGTTTGACCGCGCGTTCGAGTTGCCGTTCGTTCACTGTCAGATCAATCATCAAGTCCTCCTTGGGTGTCTGTACCTGCGCCGTGGAGTGGCGCTTGTCGGTCGATGGCTGTAATGCTATCATACAGCTTGACCGAATGACAAGGGAGGACCGATGCATGACCTCGTGATCCGCGGGGGCACCCTGGTCACCCCGCACGGCACACGGCAGGCCGACCTCGCGGTGGAGGGCGAACAGATCGCCGCGATCGGGGACTCCGGCCTCTCCGGTCGTGCGGAGATCGCCGCCGAAGGCAAGCTCATCCTCCCGGGCGTGATCGACGCCCACACCCACCTGGCCCTCCCGGTTGTCGGAACCCGATCGAGCGACGACTTCCTGACCGGATCACAGGCCGCGGCCTGCGGTGGGGTGACGACCCTCATCGACTTCACCGTTGGCACCCCCGACACGACAATCCCCGAGGAGATCACCCGCCGCAAGGCCGATGCCGCCTCGGTGGTCATCGACTACGCGCTCCACGCCGAGGTCATCGGCTGGCGCCCCGGGCACGAAGAGGAGTTCCGCGCGGCGGTCAGCTTGGGGGTGCGCAGCTTCAAGTTCTACACGGCGTACGCCGCCTCCGGCCGCGCCACGGACAACGGCGTTCTTTACCACGCCTTTCAGGCCCTCGCCGGCGCGGGGGCCGTGGCGCTCGTTCACTGCGAGGACGAGGCGATCATCGACACGATCCTCTATCAGATGGGAAAGGACGACCGCATGCGGATGTCGAGCCTCGCCCGCGCGCGGCCGCCGATCTGCGAGGGCTCGGCCGTCGGGCAGGTGGCCTACCTCGCCGGTGAGACCGGGATGCCGGTCCACATCGTCCACGTGAGCTCGCGGCTCGGACTGGCCTCCGTGGCGCGGGCGAAGGCCCGCGGTGTGCCGCTGTCCGCCGAGACCTGCCCGCAATACCTTCTCCTGACACGTGACGTGTATGAGCGCGACGACGGGCGGTTCTTCTCGGCGAGCCCGGCGCTGCGTGGACCGGCGGATCAGCAGGCGCTGTGGGACGGTCTGCGAGATGGGACGATCGATCTGGTGGCGACCGACCACTGCCCGTTCACCCGCGCGCAGAAGCGCTGGCGGGGCTCGTTCCTCGATCTGCCGTACGGACTTCCCGGCGTGGAGACCCTGCTTGCGCTCCTCTACTCGGAAGGGGTGACGAAAGGGCGCCTGCCGCTCGTCGCCCTGCCACACCTGCTCTGCGAGCAGCCGGCACGGGTGAACGGCCTCTACCCCCGCAAGGGGATCCTCGCTGTGGGAAGCGATGCCGATCTGGTCATCCTCGATCCGGATGCGGAGTGGACGATCCGGGCGTCGGACCTACACATGGAAACGGACTTCTCCCCGTATGAAGGGCGAGCGGTCCGGGGAAAGGTCGCCGCCACGGTCTCGCGGGGACGGGTGGTTTACGCGAACGATCGGTTCTGCGGCGAACCCGGTTGGGGACGGTTCCTTCCCGCGGCCGCGCCGACCGTCCCACCGTCCACTCCAGGCACCCCACTTGTCGGCCCCGAGCAGTCATGCTATCATACAGCTTGGTCGAATGACAGGTACTCCGGAAAGGGAGGAAGCCGCCGTGCCGTTTGAAAAGGTGCGCCCGAAGAAGGTTTCCGCCGCCGCCGCTCAGCAGATCGTCGACGAGATCAAGGCGGGGACCTTCCCCGTGGGAAGCAAGCTTCCCTCGGAGTTCGAACTCGCCGAGCAGATGGGGGTCAGCCGCCCGTCGATCCGCGAGGCTCTCTCCGCGCTCGCGGCGGTCGGGCTGATCGAATCGCGTCCTGGAAGCGGGAACTACGTCCAGAATGGTACCGTGCTCGTGGACTTCGTCGGCCGGGAGGCGCTGTTCGTCCTCGAGAGCGAGGACAGCTGCATCGAGATCATGGAGGCTCGCAGCCTGTTCGAGCCGGCCGCGGCCGGTCTCGCCGCCGTGCGCAGGGCCCAGGAAGACGTCGCGGCGCTGCGCTCGACCTACAAAGACCTGAGACGCCTGGCCAAGGACGGGGTCTTCGACCCGTACTTCGACGCGGACAAGGCGTTCCACCTCCTGGTCGTCGAGGCCACCGGCAACAGCCTGATCGCCACCGTCCTCGTCCCCCTGATCCAGACGATGGATCAGCAGCTCTACCGGGAGTTCACCCGCGACTATTACCTGCACAACCAGCTCAGCCTGGAGGAAGTCGGGGCCCTGCACGAGGAGATCCTCGAGGCGTTCGTGCGGAAGGACGCGGGCTTAGCGACAGAGAAGATGCGTGAACACTGGGAGCGGATGCAGAAGGCCGTGATGTGACCCCCGAACGGGGGTCTTCTTTTTGTGCGCCAGGCATGTCATGTAACCAGGAGGTGGAAGTCCTTTGCGGTCCGTA
>CAZBWD010000042.1:0-11772 GCA_964495585.1 uncultured Thermotogae bacterium | reverse complement strand
GCGGGGGACGGTGGCTCCCGGTCCTCCTGCCTCTGGCTGCGGGGATCGGCTCCTACGTCCTCTTCGCCCGGCTGGGCGGGCTGTGGGGGCTCATCCGCGGCGAAGGTCGTCCGGGGTGACGATCAAACCGGACGGCGAGGGTTGCAGCGCCTCGGGAAGCGTCTTCTCCGCGTAGGTGGCGAGCCCCTGCAGGAAGGCGCGGGGAGCCGCGGGATCCCGGACGAGCGTGAGGACCTTCCGGATTCGGCCGGCGAGCTCCCGCACCCGCTCGCGCGATCCGGCCTCCTCGGCGATCTGCTCGGCTCCCTCGATGAGGAGCCGCGACAGCGATCCGGGCACCTGCTTGACGAGTTCGAGTGGGCTCAGGGCGGTGTGAAGATCCGCGAGCGCCGTTGCCAGGTCCGCGTCCGTGGTCCCCTTGACCTCCTCCGAGGCGCGGAACACGATCCCCTCGAGAACGAGGAGCAGGCGGAGGTCCGCATCTCTGTCGCGGAGGTCGGCGTTGGCCTTTCCCCAGGCCTCGCGGTAGCGCAGCCGCTGCTTGTCGCGCTGGAAGGACTCGTTGTGCCGAAGGTGCGGGCAGGTCGGCGAGCAGTCGATGCGCACGAGACGGTGTTCGCCGCAGCAGTGGCTGCAGATCGAGCCGCCGAGCGCCGGACAGTGTCGCGTCGCCCGGCGCCTCCCGCAGTGGCTGCAGAGAGGCTTCACATCCGTCCTAGCCCGGATAACCGAGCTGCTTCTTCGCCTCGGCGGACAGGAGGTCCGGGGTCCACGGCGGGTCCCAGACCAGGCTGACCTCGACGTCGGCCCCCTCGAACTTCCCGCGCAGCTCCTGTTCGACGTTGCCGGCCAGCATGCCGGCGAGCGGACAGCCGGGCGCGGTGAGGGTCATGTCGACGCTGATCTTCTTGTCGTCGATCTTGATGTTGTAGATCAGCCCCAGCTCGACCACGTTGATCCCCAGCTCGGGGTCGATCACGTTCTCCAAGGTGGAACGTACAGCCTCTTCAGTGATGGTCATCAATTCCTCCTTACAAGTTCGGCCTGATTGTACGGGCTCTTGGGTTCACAACGGGAGGGCCGCGGCCTGTCTGCGGGCCCACCGGTCGACGCCGAGGAGCGTCGCGATCGTGACCCTGCCCCGCTCGTTCCTGTGTTCCGCCCTCCACTGCGTGAGGATCGCCTCGAGGCCGGCAGCGATCCCCGTGAACGGGATCCCTCCCTCGAGAAACCGGCTGACGAGGACCTCATCGGCGGCGTTGATCGCGGCCGGGGCGGTTCCGCCGTCCTGTCCGGCGACGAGAACCGTACCGAAGGCAGGATACCGCGCCGGGTCCAGCGGCTCGAACCGCAGCGCGTCCTGTGCTTCGAGGCGCAGGCGCGGCAGCGCGGTGTCGACCCGATCGGGATGGGTCAGCGCGTACTGGATGGCCAGCCGCATGTCCGGCGCAGCGAGCTGGGCGAGGATCGAGCCGTCCTGGTACTCGACCAGGGAGTGGATCACCGAGCTCGGGTGGATGACCGCCTCGATCCGCACGTAGGGGATCCCGAAGAGGTGATGCGCCTCGATCACCTCGAATCCCTTGTTGACCATCGTCGCCGAGTCGATCGTGATCCGCCGGCCCATCGCCCAGTTCGGGTGGTCGAGCGCCTCCTGCGGCTGGACCTCAGAGAGACTCGTGATCGGCCGGCGCAGGAACGGCCCGCCGGAGGCCGTGATCAGGATCCGCCTCACCTCGGAGGTCCTTCCTGCGCGCAGGCACTGGAAGAGTGCGCTGTGTTCGCTGTCAATCGGCGTGAGCGTTCCGCTCCCCCGCTTGAGGAGGTCGGTCACGAGGTCGCCGCCGATCACCAGGCTCTCCTTGTTCGCCAGGGCGAGCGCCCGGCCTGCGGACAGGGCGGCGAGGCTCGGTGCGAGGCCGGCCGCACCGACAAGGGCGTTCACGACAATGTCGACGCCGTCCATCCCGGCGAGCGCCTCCAGCCCCTCCGCCGCGGCGAGGACCTCAAGCCCCCTGAACCGCCGTCGTAGGGTCGCGGCATCCTTCGGGTCGGCCACGCACACCGCGCAGGGGCCGAACCGCTCGATCTGTGCGGTCAGGCGGTCGACGTTGCGCCCGGCCGACAGACCGACGACGGAGAACGGATGCCCAGCCGCGGTGAGCCGCTCGACGACATCCAGGGTTTGGGCGCCGATCGACCCGGTCGCGCCCAGCACGACCACGCGGCGGCTCGCATGGGGCATCAGACCGCAGGCGCGGGGATCAGGGAGTCGAACAGGCCGTCAAGCTCCTTGCCGGCGATAATCTCCCGTTCGAGGAGCGTGTGCGCCAGCCGGTCGAGCACGGAGCGGTTCTCCTGGAGGAGACGCTTCGCCTTGGTGTAGGAACGGGAGATCAGGGAGCGGATCTCGCTGTCCACCAGGGAGGAGAGCTCCTCCGAATGCTCGTTGCTCTTGACGATCTCCTCGCCGAGGAACACATCCACGTGGTCCCGCGCCAGGCTGATCGGTCCGAGCTTCTCGCTCATCCCGTACTCGACGACCATCCGCTTGGCGAGCTTGGTCGCCTGCTTCAGGTCATCGTAGGCGCCGGTGGTCAGGTCGTGGAACACCAGTTCCTCGGCCGCCCGTCCGCCGAACAGGGTGATCAGGTTGTCTTTGAGCTCGTCCTCGGAGACGATATACTTCTCGGAAAGCGGGAGCTGAAGCGTGAACCCGAGCGACCCATCCCCGCGGGGGATGATCGAGATCTTGTGCACGGGATCCGCCTTGGGGAGAAGCCGACCGAGCAGGGCGTGCCCGGACTCGTGGTAGGCGATCCGTTCGCGGACCTCATCGGAGAGGACGATCCCCTTCCGGCGCACCCCCGCGATCACGCGATCGGTCGCCTCCTCGAAGTCAACCATCTGGATGAGCGGCTTGCTCTCCCGGGCGGCGAGGAGCGCCGCCTCGTTCGTCAGGTTCCGCAGGTCAGCGCCGACGAACCCCGGGGTCCGCCGGGCGAGGATCGCGGGATCGACGTCCTCGGCCACCTTCTTGTTCCGCAGGTGGACCTTGAGGATCTCCTCACGCCCCTTGAGGTCCGGCCGGGGGACCGTGATCCGCCGGTCGAACCGCCCGGGCCGCAGGAGTGCCGGGTCGAGGACATCCGGACGGTTGGTCGCGGCGACCATGATGATCCCCTTGTTCGGCTGGAAGCCGTCCATCTCCGCCAGGAGCTGGTTTAAGGTCTGCTCCCGCTCGTCGTGCCCCCCACCGAGGCCGGCCCCGCGCTTGCGTCCGACCGCGTCGATCTCGTCGATGAAGATGATGCAGGGCGCGCTCGCCTTGGCCTTCTCGAACATGTCGCGCACGCGCGCCGCACCGACGCCGACGAACATCTCCACGAAATCCGACCCGCTGATGAAGAAGAACGGCACGTGCGCCTCGCTGGCGATCGCCTTGGCGAGCAGGGTCTTCCCGGTTCCCGGCGCTCCCACGAGCAGGACGCCCTTGGGGATCTCGGCGCCGAGGTGGGCGAACCGCTTCTGGTCCTTGAGGTACTCGACGATCTCCTCGACCTCTTCCGTGACCTCGTCGATTCCGGCCACGTCCGCGAAGGTCACCTGGGTCGATTCGGGCTGGACCAGCTTCGCCTTCGACTGTCCGAACGACAGCGCGCCGCCGGTCTGCGTCTTGCGCATGATGTAGATGAAGACGCCGATCAGAAGGACGATCGGCAAAAGCGTGCCCAAGGCGTACAGAAGCCAGCTCCCACTCGACGGCGGCTCATAGTTGATCTGAACGTTATGGGCCAGGAGGAACGGTTCGACGAGCGCCATGTCGCCAGAAAGCTGTGTGATGACTGTCCCGCCGCCCCGGACCGTCGCTGTCGCGCGATTGTCCTTGATCGTCACCGCACTGATTTGGCTGTTCTCGACCATCGTCTTGAAGGTCGTGTAGTTGATGACGTTCTTGTTCTTGTCCCCGCCGAGCCATGACTGGACGAGGATCAGGCCGAGGATGACGATGACGGTGATGAACGCGATATTCCTGAGGTTCCGATTCCGCAGGTCTCTCAAAGGATCCTTATCCACGATCTACTCCTTAATAACTCCAACGCGAATTGTAACACCCCGCCATTCACACGTCAAACATCGTTTGTTACCGGACTTTCCCGTTGCGGCGAAGGAACCGTCGCCATGCCACGAGCCGCGAGACGGTCCTCTCCTTGCCGCGGACCAGCCGGACGATGTTCGACCGGTGGGTGAACACGACGAACACGGCGAGCGCGGCGGTGAGCCCGATGAGAAGCGGCGGGAAGTGCGCTCCGCCGTAGCGGTCGAGCAGGGCGATCATCACTGGGACGCAGACCGCCCCGAGGATCGACCCCAGGGAGACGTGTCCGCTGGCGAGGATCGCCAGACAGAAGACGCCCAGAGCGATTCCCATCGGCAGAGGCGCGACCGCGAGCATCATCCCGGCGCCGGTCGCCACGCCCTTGCCGCCGCGAAACCCGGTGTACACGGGAAAGACGTGTCCGATCACCGCAAGCAGGCCGCAGAGGATCGAGACGACCGCCGGGTCGAGCGGCAGGGGACGAAGCGGGAGGTGCGGGATCAGGGCCGCCGCGACGATCCCCTTCCCCAGGTCGATCAAGAGGACCGCGACGCCCGCTCTCCAGCCGAGGACCCGCCAGGTGTTCGTGGCGCCGGCGTTCCCGCTTCCCCGCGTGCGGATGTCGATCCCCCGAAGGAGCCTCCCCGTGAGGACCGCCGTCGGGAAGGCGCCGATCAGGTAGGAGAAGAGGAGGAGCCCGGCCAACGCCACACTACCGGCCCTCCAGACTCCTGATCGTGGCTTCGAGTGGTCCGCTTTCGGAGACAGCGATCGCCGCTCCCCCTGGTCCGGCGTGTGCGCCGAGCGCCGAGCCGGCGTCGGCGGTCATCACCGTTGAGGCGGGGAAGCGCTGGGTCAGGCGCTCTGCGTAGTGCTGGGCGAGCGCCGGAGCTGCCGAGTGGGCGACCACGAAGGCGGGGGCGGTCATCCTCTCGGCCTGCTTCACCGCCAGGCCGAAGGTCCGCTTCATCGCCCGCCGCCTGCCGATCACCTTTCCTGCCGGGACAACCCGTCCCTGCCGCATGGTGAGGATCGGCTTGAGGTGGAGCAGGCCGGCGAGCCGTCCCTGCGTCCGGGAAAGCCGCCCGCCGCGGATGAGGTACTCGATCGTCGGGACGAACACGAAGACACGTGTTGCTTCGGCGATCTGCTCGACTGCCGCTCGGCAGGCACAAAGGGGGAGGCCCGCCTCGATCGCGCGCGCCGCGCCCCACACACACAGACCCTGTCCGGATGAAGCGCTGCGTGTGTCGACGACCTCGATCCGCACGCCGGATTCCTCGCTTGCCTGGCGCGCCGCCGTCACAGCAAGCTGGTAGGTGCCCGAGACCTCGGAGGAGAGGTGGATCGACAGGATCCCGTCGTAGTACCGGGCGAGGTAGCGGTAGAGCTGCAGGAACTCCGCGGGGGTCGGTTGCGAGGTCACGGGAACGGTCCGCAAGCCGGCGAGCCTCTTGTAGAACTGGTTCGGGGTGATGTCGACGCGGTCGCGCAGCTCCTGTGCATCGAGGGCGATCCGCAGCGGAACGACCTGGATCCGGTGCGCCGTGAGGAACGCTGGGGGGAGATCGCACACCGAGTCTGTGACCAGCGCGGTTCCCGAGCGGGGCGTAGGCACCGCGCAATCCGTGAGCTGGGCGAACATGTCCTGCGCCTTGCGCCGCCGCGGCCGCCCGAAGCCAGCGAGGGTCTCCTGCACGTGGGCGGGTGCATTGGTGTGGATATGGACGTGGATCTCACGGTCGTTTCCTGCGACCACGATCGAATCCCCGAACGCAGCGAGCCGTTCCTTGACCGCAGCTGTGTCGATTCCCTGTCCCGAGACCACCGCCTCGGTGCAGTAACGGAAATCGACCCGCTCCGCAACCGAGTCGGCTGCCGGTTGTGTTGATTCCTCCCCCACTACATCCCGGGCGAGATCAGTCTCCTGGGCACCGCCGCGGATGAAGAGCACGATCCCCTCGAGGAAGCGCACGAACCCCAGGGCGCCGGCATCGACCACGCCCGCCCGGCGCAGCGGCGCCAGCTGGGTCATCGTTTGCGCGAGGGACCGCCGGGCGACACGCAGTCCCTCGGCCATTAACAGGCGGAAGTCCCCGAGGCGCTCGGCCCGTTGTTCGATGTGGTTCGTGAAGTCGCTCATCACGGTGAGAATCGTGCCCTCCTGGGGGCGCGTAAGCGCTTCGCGGGCGCGTTGCGCGGCGTGCCTGGCCGCGGCGACAAAACGGGTGATCGAGATCTGGACGGAGCCCGCAACGCCCTCGTGCAGCCCCTGGAAGAACTGGGCCATGATCACGCCGGAGTTGCCGCGTGCGCCGGACAGGGCGCAGGAGGCGATCGAGGCGCTCACCGCGGCGAGGGACGGCTCGGGCGCTCGCAGGCCGCGAATCACGGCGTGCATTGTCGCGGCCAGGTTCGAACCGGTGTCCGCATCAGGGACCGGAAAGACGTTGATCCGGTTGAGGAGCTCGCGGTAGGCGATCACCCGCCGTGCCCCCGCGATGACCGCCTGGCGGAAGAGCTCACCGTTCAGAGAGGAAAGCCGACCCTCCATCCGTTTCATGCCTGCGTATCATATCAGGCCGACCGGATCCAGCCAACGGGGCGCGGCAGGAGACGCAGCAGCCCCGGCCCCCGGCGCAGCGAGCGGCGGGGCTGCGCTGCAGTGGAGGATGCGAACGGGACCCTACCAGCGGACGGTTCCTCCAACCGTCCACTGCCAGATCGGTGCCGTGGACTGGAAGATCACCTGCGTGTAGAACTCCACTCCATCGTTGATCGACTCATCGAGGGTGAGCGTCGTCCCTCCCCAGTCGAAGAGCGAGATGTGATCGGCCTTGAAGTAGGTGAGGATCTCCCAGTAGCCGGGCCCACCGCAGCAGGACGACGTTGCCCCCGCGATCCGCAGCCGTTCCCAGTACTCGGCGTACCCGGTGAGCGTGGCGTTCTGATCCGGGTCGAACGAGGAATCGGTTCGCACGTGCACTCCGTTTGGCAGGGTCGTCTGGAACTGCAGCCCGTAGAGCGAGACGCCGTCGATGCTCGTCCCCGTGCTCTCGACCGCACACAGGACGCGGAAGCAGTCGAACCAGTCGGATTCGCAGTCAAAGGTCGCGACGACCGTCTTGTTTGTCGTCGTGAATGTGGTCTCGAGGTCGAGGGTGATCCCCAGGCCGATCGTCTCCCGCGGGAGGAGCGGGATGTCGTAGGCCGTCCCCGAGAACTTGTCGAAGCCATCCGCTGAGAGGTCGAGCTGTGCAAGCAGATCGGTCGAGCACCAACTCCAGCTTCCCGAGAAGACCTGGCTGTCGAAGCAGAAGGCGCAGCCTGTGAACTTGGTCGTGCTTGTCACCGTGATATCCGCGATCTGCCCCACGGCGGTCAGCTGGCTGTATGAGGCGGTCTGCGCGTTCGCGAGGTAGAAGGTGTGCGTGAACCCGAGGCCGAGAGCGGTCAGCTGGGTCGTGGTCTGCCAGTAGCTGAGCCCAGGGAGCGTGGGGTCGAACGCGAGGGTGGAGTAGACCGTCGCCTTCCCGAGCGGGAAACTCGCGGAAAGTGTCAGCGCCGAGAACGAGGTCATCGTCCAGGTGGCGTCGCCCTGGAGGCGGAATGAGCCCAGGAGGTAAATCGCTGTGAGCGTCGAGGTGAAGTTGCTGATCGAGAACGTCTGCCCCTGGATCGTCAAGTAGGTCGTCGACCGCCCGGCGAGCGCCCCTTCCTCGCGGGGCACGCCGACCTGGATGTCGATCGTGCCGGTCGAGGTCGCGCTGGACGGATCGGTGACCGAAAAGACGAAGGAGTCGCGTCCCGAGTACCCGGCGGCTGGGGTATAGGTCAGCGTGACATCGGCGGTGTGAGGCGCCTCGTAGGTCACGCTGCTCAGGCCCTCGCCGAGCGTGCCGTGCAGGGGGCCGGTCACGATCGCAAAGGTCAACGGCTGAGCCTTCGGGAAGTTCGGATCGATGTCCGCGTCCGTCGCCTTGAGGGTGACCGTGACGGGCGTGTTCGCCGGGGTGGCGAAGAAGTCATCCGCGGCGACCGGTGCGTTGTTCACCGACGAGACGGTCACCGTTACCTTGGCCAGAGAGCTGTCTCCATCGGAGCTGCTGATGTAGTAGAAGAAGGAGTCGGTCCCGTGAAACCCGGTCTCGGGGGTGTAGGTGATCGTGTTATCGAGGTTCACCGTCGCTGAGCCCGCCGCTGGCGGCGCAAAGACGCGCACCGTGTTCGTTCCACCCCCGAGGGTGTCGTTCGCGAGCACGTTGATCGACACCGCCGTGTCTTCAGGAGTCGTCGTCGCATCGTCACGGGCGACCGGGATTGCGCCTAGAGCGGCCAGGCCCACTCCCCAGAGGACGCCAAACAGGACACAGAACCTCATGAGGTTCTTGTTCATCATAGGAGGAGGATAAGGTGCCTGGTCTCTCTGCCGGGGAACGTGCGGGGCGGTGGTCCGTCGCATCGTTCACTGCCTGAACGGAAATGGGTCTGTAATGGGAATTACGTTGGCCGCGGGCGCCTGCCGGGGGGTTCAGGGGCCGCAAAGCGACGGACTCCAGTCGGTCAAACGACTGGAGCCCGTGAGCCTGAAGAGCGGACCGTGCCCTACGGAAGGATCTGGATCGGCACGAGGATCGCCTTGCCGCTTCCATAGATGATCCAGACATCATAGTCCCCGGGGGTGAGGTTCCTTGTATCGATTCCCACCCAGTAGAGGTTGCCTGTGGCTCTGCCGGAGAAGAAGAACCCGGCTCCCGGCGCGATGAGCGCGCCGCCGCCACCGGCCGCCAGAGGGCTCGTGATGTGAATCCACGGCCACCCGAGGGTCTTGCGATCCGCCTGTGATAGGTCAAACCCGACCTCCAGGTGAGCGCCGGCCTTTGTCCCGGTTGCGGGAATCGTCGCGGGAGGGATCACGCCCCGGCGAGCGCCCCTTCCTCACGGGGCGCGGATCTGGATGTCGATCGTGCCGGTTGAGGTCGCGCTGGACGGATCGGTGACCGAAAAGACGAAGGAGTCGCGTCCCGAGTACCCGGCGGCTGGGGTATAGGTCAGCGTGACATCGGCGGTGTGAGGCGCCTCGTAGGTCACGCTGCTCAGGCCCTCGCCGAGCGTGCCGTGCAGGGGGCCGGTCACGATCGCAAAGGTCAACGGCTGAGCCTTCGGGAAGTTCGGATCGATGTCCGCGTCCGTCGCCTTGAGGGTGACCGTGACGGGCGTGTTCGCCGGGGTGGCGAAGAAGTCATCCGCGGCGACCGGTGCGTTGTTCACCGACGAGACGGTCACCGTTACCTTGGCCAGAGAGCTGTCTCCATCGGAGCTGCTGATGTAGTAGAAGAAGGAGTCGGTCCCGTGAAACCCGGTCCTGGGGGTGTAGGTGATCGTGTTATCGGGGTTCACCGTCGGCGAGCCCGGCGCTGCGTGGACCGGCGGCGCAAAGACATGTACCGTGTTCGTCCCTCCCCCGAGCGTGTCGTTCGCGAGCACGTTGATCGACACTGCCGTGTCTTCGGGGGTCGTCGTCGTCGCATCGTCACGGGTGACCGGGGTTGCACCATTGATGATCACCTTGTCGTTGCCCTGATCCGCCACGTCACCGCCTCCACCGCCCGGGCCCTCCTGCACGGTGATCATCGCAATGGCGTGGTTGTTCGATGGATCGGGATCCGGGAGAGCGGATGTGCTGATGGCCGCCGTGTTGACGATCGTGCTTCCAGCGCTTCCCGTACCGACGGTCGCCTTGATCTTCAGGGTCGCTGACTTGCCGACGTGCAGGCTCCCGACGGTCCAGATCCCGGTGGTGTGGTTGTAGAGGCCGGCGCTTTCATCGGAGACGTAGGTTACGCCGATGGGCAAGAGGTCGCTCAGAGTGACCCCCGTCGCATCGCTCGGGCCGGCGTTTGAGAGGGTGATCGTGTACACGATCGTCTCCCCCATGTGGGGAGTGGGGTTGCTCACGGACTTCGTGAGGGACAGGTCGGCGCTCGTCCCGAAGTAGTGTGAGTCGTCACTAACGGTGTACGTCGTGCCATTGTAGGTTGCGGTGGCGGTCCCCGTGTTGGTGTACTGTCCGACGATTGCAGTTCCCGTCTTGGTCAGGGTTTGCGATGCGCCAGGGGCGAGCGAGGCGATGGTCCCTACGGGCCCCAGCTTGTTGTCCGTCACCTGGATGTTCGTGAGCGTGACGCTTCCCGTGTTCCGCACCGTGTAGGTCCAGGTCACGGTGTTGCCGACGGGGATGCTCGGGCCGGGCGCCGCGTCGGCGTCCTGCCCGTTCGTGGCCTTCTCGATCTTGATCCTCGGCATGATGTAGGTCTTGTGGGCGTCCCCGCTGCTCTGTCCGGTTCCTGTCTCGGCGAACAGCGTCCCGTTCCCGAGCACGTCCGCCTTGGCGTGGACGGTGACCAGTCCGGGGGTTGTCGCCCGGATCGTCACTCGGGCGGTGCCGCCGCTGATCGGGGCAGGGTTGGGGGAGGTGATCACGGCGGTGCCCGTGGTGTCGGAGGCGATGGAGAAGGTCACCGAGCCGCCGGCCGGCGGGTTGACCCAGGCGGTTCCGTTCCAGACCTGTACTGTGGCGGTGATGTTGTGCGGCGTGCCGGCTTCGTTGGTCGCGCTGGCCGGGGTGAGGGTGATCTTTGCCTGTCGGTACTCGTAGGCCTTGTGGGCGTCGGGGCCGCTGTCTTGGCCCACACCGGTCTCCGCGTATAAGGACTGGCCGTCTAAGACGTCCGCCTTGGCGTGGACGGTGACCAGTCCGGAGCTCGTGGCCCGGATCATCACCTGGGCCGTGCCACCGCTGATCGGGGCAGGGTTGGTGGAGGTGATCACGGCGGTGCCCGTGGTGTCGGAGGCGATGGAGAAGGTCACCGAGCCGCCGGCCGGCGGGTTGATCCAGGTGGTTCCGTTCCAGACCTGTACTGTTGCGGTGATGGTGTGCGGCGTGCCGACCTCGTTGGTCGCGCTGGCGGGGGCGAGGGTGATCTTCGCCCGCTGATACGCCCCGGTGTAGTGGGAGGGATCGGTCGCGGTCAGGGTCTGGCCTCCGTACTGCACCGTCGCTTCTCCTTCGTTGGCGTATGCACCCAGGACTGCCGTTCCGGTCTTGGTCAGCGTCTGCGATGCGCCAGGGGCGAGCGAGGCGATGGTCCCTACGGGCCCCAGCTTGTTGTCCGTCACCTGGATGTTCGTGAGCGTGACGCTTCCCGTGTTCCGCACCGTGTAGGTCCAGGTCACGGTGTTGCCGACGGGGATGCTCGGCCCGGGAGCGGTGTCGGCGTCCTGTCCGTTCGTGGACTTCTCGATGTCGACGCCCAGGTTCCAGATCGGGACATCCTTATAGCAGGTTGAGGAACAGCCACTGGCGTTGGTTACAACGACCGTGAAGTGGGCGGTGCCTGCAGTACCCGCCGTCCACGTGATCTGGCGGGAGCCTTGCCCAGCGGTAATCGTCCCTCCGGTGAGCGTCCAGGTGTAGGTGGCGCCCTGCCCGGCATCAGCGACCGAGGCCGAGTTGTTGGTGCTGTTCTCAGGCACTCCTGCCGGGGCCGTGATCGTGCAGTCCGGCACCGGGTTGACCGTGAGGGTGGCGGCGCTGGAGACGACGGAGCCGCACGCACCGCTGACCTGCACGGTGTAGCTGCCGGCGTCGGCGCTCGTGACGCTCGTCAGCT
>CAZBWD010000041.1:0-12036 GCA_964495585.1 uncultured Thermotogae bacterium | reverse complement strand
GACCGACGGACAGCGAGATCCGCCCGCCGATCATCGTGCGGGAGAAGAGGTCGCGGCCGAACCCGTCCGTCCCGAAGAGGAAGATCTCCGTCTGGGCACCGTCCTGCGCCCGCGCACCGAACAGGTGGATGTCCGTCTTAAAGAGCCCCAACACCCGGTAGGTGGATCCCTGCACGAAGAAGCGGATGGAGTAAGGCTTCGACGTGTCTTCCTTGAACGTCGGCGCGTAGGTCTCCGGGTCGAACCCACGCACCGCGCGATAGACGAACGGCCTCAGCGTGAATCCCTTCTCGCTTCGGAAGTGGAGCGTCGTTGGAGGGGCGAACGGCGCCTTGCGGAACTGCGTGGCGTAGTCGTACGGGGAGATGAACCCGGCGAACGCCGCGCTCACCACGAGGAGAAGGACGACCGCCGTCCCGATATTGCCCAACCGGTGGCGCCGAAAGGCGCGCCAGATCATCTCCCCCTGCGAGCGGCTGACGTGCGCTGACTCGCTGAGCGGTTGCTTCTTCTTCCACCACCGTGCCATCGCTTCCTCGTCTCCTTCCCTGTCCCGCGGCTTGGGTTCCCCTAGTTGTAGCGGATGCGGGGGTCGACCCAAGCGAGCAGAATGTCGGCGAGCAGATTCCCGATCAGCAGAAAGAGGCTGAAGAACAGAAGTCCACCCATGATCACGTACTGGTCCTGGGCCTGCAGCGCGCTGAAGAAGGCGCGCTCCACCGTCGGCAGGTTCAGGATGATCGCCGTCACGAGCGACCCAGCCACCAGGTTGGGAAGCGACATCCCGAGCATGCTGACCAGGGGGTTGATCGCGTTCCGCACTGCGTGCTTGTAAACGACGACCCGTTCGCTGAGCCCCTTTGATCGCGCGGTCTGCACGTACTGCAGGGACAGCGTGTCGAGGAGGCTCCCCCGCATGTAGCGCAAGAGCCCGGCCATCCCGGAGGTCCCAATGACGAGCCACGCCGGCCAGATGTGCCACAGGAAGTTCCCGAGCTTGGCGAACGACCAGGGGGCGGTGACGAACCGGCTGTCGAACAACCCGCCGATCCCCAGGCCATGCTGCCCCACATGAAAAACCGCCACGAGAAGCCACAACACGACAAGCGCAAAGAAGAAGTTGGGAACCGAGAGCCCGAGGAAGCCGAAAAAGGTCAGCGTGTGATCGCTCGGCCTGTACTGGTGCGTGGCCGAGTAGATACCCAGAGGAATCGCGAGAAGCCAGGTGAAGATCATCGTCGTCGTCGAGATGACGATCGTCCAGAAGAGCCGCCCGCCCATGAACAGGGTGAAGAAGACCGGCCGGCGCGTCTCGAACGACATCCCGAAGTCCCCACGGGTGACGATCCCCTTGAACCACGTCCAGTACTGAACCATGAACGGCTGATCCAGGCCGTAGCGCTTCGCCATCTCGTTGAACGTCTGCTGCGTGATGTCGGGGTTGAGCCGCGAGCGGGTGAGGTAGTCCCCGGGCATCAGTTGAATCAGGGCAAAAGAAATCAGAGAGATAATGACAAGAAGCGGGAGCATATACAGCGTCCGGCGAACGATATACGTCAACACCTTGCGATTACCCCTTAACCCCTTAAAACGGAGGGAAGAGTGGGGCGTGGTCCCCCACGCCCCATCCTGTCTTTCTCGTCCTTGTTACGACTTCGGCTTGAGGAAGGCGAACTCCCTTCCCAACCCGTTGTCGCCGGTGGGACTGGTGATCGGTGAGCAGACCGCTGAGTTGCCCACGAAGTTGTAGATCACGTAGGTGAACGCCGTGTTCACCGAGAAGTTCATTCCCAGGTCTTGGGTTGCAAAAAGGATCTGGTACTGCTTGTAGATGTCGAACGCCTTGTTGTTGTCGTAGGTGCTCACGCCGGCGTTGAAGAGCTCGTCGATCTTCTTCTCGTACTCGTACGGGTTCTTCGCCGCGTCGTAGTGCCAGAAGTGGAGCCCGCCGGTGCTCTTGTAGACGTTCGCGCCGCCGTTGGGGTCGTCCCCGCCGGTCAGTCCGAGGACGGCCGCCTGGTAGAGCGTGTCGCCCAAGAGCCGCGTGACGAGCGTGTTGAAGTCGACCGGGTTGTAGTTCACCTTGAGGCCGATCTTCTCGAGGTCCTCCTTCATGATGAGGCAGAACCCCTCACGCAGGGTGTTCCCGGCGTTCGTATTGAGTTCGAACTCAACCGGCGATCCGTCGGGGAATTCGCGGATCCCGTCCCCGTTCGTGTCCATGATCCCGATCTCGTCGAGCAGCGACGCGGCCTTTTTCAGGTCGTACTCGTAGACCACGGCGTCGGTCTCCGTGATCGGTCCACCGTAGGAGTCCCGGCCGGCGTAGAACGGCGACGGCGTGCTCACCGGGCTCCACTGCGGCTTGGCCAGCCCGTTGTACAGGTTGTCGATGATCGACTGCTTGTCCATCGCGTAGGACACCGCCTGGCGGAACCGGACGTCGCGGAAGAGATTCCGCAGCTGGTCCTTCGCCGCGTCGCCCTCGCCCAGGCCGTAGTCCTGGTTGAACGAGATCCACAGCGTCCCGTAGACACCGGAACCGACGATCACCTTGAACCCCTTCGTTGCCTCCTCGCGCTTGAGGATCGGCACGTCGCTCGGCCGGCAGCCCCAGGCGTAGATCTCGCCGTTGCGGAACTGCAGGAGCTGGACGTCCATGCTGGCGACGATCGACTCCACGTACTTGTCGCAGTACGGAAGCTGCGTGCCGTTCTGGTCGTACACGTAGTAGTAGGGGTTCCGGACCATCACGACCTGCTGGTCGGGCTCGTAGCTGTCGATCAGGTACGGGCCGAGACCGCAGAGATCGGAGAGCTTCGTGTCCAGGCCCCACGCGCCGTTGAACGTCCCCGCCGCGACGTCCGGGTTGAGCTTGTGGACGTACTGGGCCAGCTTGTGCTTCGGCATGATGTTCTGCGTCAGCGCGTTGAAGATCGGGCGGAAGACCATCGACAGGGTGACGGTCACCTTGTAGTCGTCGATCTTCTCCACCTTCGGGAACGACCCGTCCGGAAGCGTCATCACGTCGCGGGCGTCCGTTTCTACGTCTGTGTTGAAGATCAGGTCGTTATAGGTGAACAGCACATCGTCCGCGGTGAACGGCTGCCCATCCGACCACAGGATCCCCTTGCGCAGGTGGAAGGTGATCGTCAGGCCGTCGTCCGAGACGTCGAAGGACTGGGCGAGCTCAGGGACGGTCGCTCCGGTGACCGCGTTCAGGGTCATCAGTCCGCGCAGGAACATGTTCGTGTACCGCGTGGTCGTGGTCTCGTGAGCCGTCACGTCGTTCCATTTCTTTGGACCGGAGCCGAAGACCGAGGTGTAGAAGGTGCCGCCGCGCACTCCTGGCTCGAGCCCGGGGTAATCCGGCCCTCCCAGGTTCACGATCTTGGCGCCCTCCGGCATCGTCGCGTACCCCTGCGCGAGGGCGACCGCTCCCGCGGAGAGGACCAGCGCGAGCCCCAGTAGTAACAGCACAGTCTTTTTCATTCATGACCTCCTTGTTTGGCTTTCGCTGATCATGAGCTGAAGCGAGCCGCCAACGCCACCTTGTAGGCGTCGAGATACTCCTGGCTCTTCGCGCCGAAACCGGCGAGGAGCGCGTCCTCCACCTCCTGCACGGTCAGGCTCGAGTCGATGAGCTTCGTAGCGAGCGCCACCCCGCCGGCGACGCGCAGGCCCTCCGAGGCGCCGTTCAGAGCCAGGTCCTCGAGCTGCGCCTGGGTCTTGGGATTGAACGACAGGTAGAACCCGGCCAGGGTTTCGCCGGCCACGAACTCGAGCTCCGCGCTGTCGCTGGTCGCCGCCTGTTTTTCCAGGTCGGCCGCCTTGAGCGTGCCGCGGATGACGAGGTAGTACGCCTCGGCCGCGGCAAGTCGCATCTCGTGCGTCGAGCCGGTCGTGGCGAGCCCCTTCAGGTAATCGGAGAGTACGAAGCCCTTCTCATCGCTCTTCTTCGTGACGAGGTACTTCTGGATCGGATTGATCGCCGCGGCACGGATCATCGGATCCGCGTCCCCGGTGAGGATCGCTGTCAACTCGTCCTCGGTCTTGCTTCGGTACAGGGTCGAAAGCGCCAGGCTCGCCGCGGTCCGCAGGCCGATCGTCCGCCCGTTCACGGCCAGGTCCTCGAGCTGCGCCGCGGTCATCGTCTGGGCGTAGGAGCTTGCAAGCGCCATCCCCGCTGCCGCGCTGATCTCCGGAACGAGCTCGTTCGTGGCAATCGCCTCGAGCTGCGTCACCGTATAGGCCGCGCCCACCAGGGAGAACAGCGCTACCGCACCGGCCAGGATCACCAGTGTCCGTAAGCCGAAACCTTTCATGCTGGTACCTCCTTTGGATTTAACGCCGTTCCGAACTTGACTTTCCGTGAGAGGCATCACCTCCAGGTCGCGCAAATCCATCTCTAGTGGAGAGATGGCATTCATCATAGCATGACGGCATGGATGTTGTCAATCACACTGCAACAATGACAGTAGAAGAAACTCATTAATCTCATTTCGAGTGATTCCACATGCCTCTTCTAGAGCGCCATCCAGAGACAGGTACCGATCAACAGGGGAAGTTAACGTCCAGATCCGCTGCAATACCGTGGGACCGAACCGATTCAGGATGTAGTCGGCCATCAGCCCGGCCTCCACCTCCACTGTCTCCTCCCCCACCGCGCCGTAGTCGACCTGAGCGAGCGGGTACCACTGGCCGGTGCGTTTCAGGTCACAGCCTTGCTCCACGAGCTTCGCCTCATCGCGGGAGAGGGCGGTCGCCACGCCGCCTCGCAGGAGCCTCGAGTACGTGTCCTTTCCCCACGCGTAGGCGGGAAGTGTCTCTCCCAGCCGCTCGGGCAGGTCGTCGGTCAGAAGGAGATGGAGGGTCGCGCTCTGCCAGGCGGGAAGTTCCGTGAGCGCTTGCCCCGTCTGCCGGGGCGCCTCGTCGGGGTAGGCGAACACGGTCAGTCGAGCGGGAAGCGCCTCGGAACCCAGATCGAGCCGCGATGCAATGCGGGCGACGGATGCGCTCGCCGAAGCGAGCAGGGATTCCGCGGAGCCGGCAGGGGCAAGGACCCGGACGTGGTCGGCGGTCCTCACCTCCCACCCCAGATAGAGCGTCACCAGGCTCCCGAGTTCCTCCCGCACCGCCCCCTGCGCCCGTCGGGCCAAGTCCGACGCCTCACCGAACGCTCCAACGGCGAACGCGCAGCGGGCCGCCACAAGGATCTCGTCCCCAGACAGGCCGTTCGCCGGCCAGGCCGAGGTGAGCGCGAAGGCCGCATCAGGGTCGCCGCTCTCGAGCAGGTACTCCGCGCGCAGGCGGAGGTAGTCCGGAGCGTTCTTCCCCGCGGCGACCGCGGCGCTGCGCCACGCCGCCCCGAGCGCTGCCGAGGACGGCGCGATCTCTTCGAAGAGGCGGGCCGTGTTCGGCGCACCCCAGAAGCGCCGGACCGCGTCGATCCCATAAACCTCGATGAGGTACTGGACGAAGGAGGCACACTCCAGCGTCGAGAGGCCTGCTTCTCCACCGATCGACAGGGTGAAGAGGTCCCGCAGGTCGGCGAGGGAACCGACCGTGGCCGGGGAGTACGGCGAATCGAACCGTTCGTACAGCGACTGGGGGAGCCTTCCGTCGGCCTCCAATCGCACAAGCTGCGTCAGGGTGAGGTAGAGCCGGTCCGGGAGCGCCGCGGTGACGGCGTGATAGTCACGCGTCGGGTCGGCCGCATACAGGCGCATCCCCGTCCGCAGGATCTGGGAGCCGCACCGCCCCCAGCCGAAGGCCAGGATCAGCTCGGCCAGCCGAGGGCTCGGATCTTCACCGGAAAGCAGGTCGAGCGGCGCCTCATAGACCGCCCGGGTTTGCAAGCCCTTGCGCCGGGCGATCGAGGCCTGCAACGCCTGGAGGTCATCGTGGACGAAAACATCGACCGGATCGGGGATACGATCGTCCACCACACCGAGCTCGCTTCTCAGCCTCTGCGCTTCCTGGATCAAGAGCGCGGCAAGCCGCCCGTGATCCGTCCGCGCCTCGCTGTCCACGTCGTACCAGAGGATGAAACGGCCCGCGCGGTACTGGACCATCCCCGCCTGCTTGGGGGTCGAGGCCGGCTGGATGACAAACACCAGGATCAGGACCATGAGACCGATCCCCAGGCCACCCAGCGCGAGCCCGCCCACCAGACTCACGCTCGGATTGCGCAGGAGCTTGCGCCAATCCCTCCTCATAGCCCAGAGAGTATACCGAATCTCCGGGATTCGTCCGACCCGACTCGCGCTTTGACAGGGGGTGGAAACGGCGCTATACTGCACTTATAGGGGTTTGACGCTCACCACACGGATGGTATACAGTAGGAGGATGACCATGGAGATCCTGAAGGTCGCATCCCGCTCAAACCCAAACTCGGTCGCCGGAGCAATCGCCGGTGCCCTCGAACAGGACGGCACAGTCGAGATTCATGCGATCGGTGCCGGCGCGGTCAACCAGACCGTCAAGGCGATCGCCATCGCCAGGCGGCTCGTGGAGAAGGAAGGGACCCCGCCGATCAAGGTCATCCCCGGGTTCATGGAGCTCGAAATCGCAGGGGAGGAGAAGACGGGGATCCGCTTCATCGTCGAACGATAAGCCCTCTTCCCGCGCTGATTTCCTTAAAACGAAGGTCGACATGCTGAACTCATCCATTGCGAGGCTGTTGGCGGCTGCATGGGAAAGCCTGGCTCTGCCCGCAGTCCCGCTGGAGGTGCACCCCCCCGATCGGCCGGAGTTCGGTGACTTCTCCTCCAACCTCGCGCTCGTGGGGACGAAACAGGCCGGGATCTCCCCCCGGGATCTCGCCCGCCGGCTTGCGGCCGCCCTGCCGAAGGAGACGTTCTCCCGCGTCGAGGTCGCGGGTCCGGGCTTCCTCAACCTCTTCCTGAGGCCGCAGGTGATCCACGCCGCGCTCGCGGAGATCCTGCACGCTCAGGATCGGTTCGGATCCTCGGAACTCGGAGGAGGAAAGAGCCTCCAGATCGAGTTCGTCAGTTCAAACCCGACCGGACCGCTCACCGTCGGGCACGGCCGCCAGGCCGTCCTCGGCGACGTGCTCGCCGCCCTGTACGAGGCGTGCGGTTATCAGGTCTACCGCGAGTACTACTTCAACGACGAGGGCCATCAGATCGACCTTCTGGCGCAGTCACTGTGGGCACGATACCGGCAGCGCAGCGGCGCCGAGGAACCGATCCCCGAGGGCGGCTACCGTGGGGAGTACCTCATCGACCTCGCGGCCGATCTGGCCCGGGAGACGGACGCGCCCTACGCGACGTTCGACGAGGCCGCCGCCAGGTTCTTCCGTGATGCCGCGGTCACGCGCATCAAGGCGATGATCCGCAAGGACCTCGACGCGCTCGGCGTCCGGTTCGACAACTGGTTCAGCGAGGGGGACCTCCACCGCAGCGGAGCGGTGGATGCGGCGCTTGCGGCGTTGCGCCGCCGCGGCGGGATCTACGAGACGGACGGCGCGACCTGGCTTGCGGCGGAAGCGCACGGCGGCATCAAGGACGCGGTCCTCGTGCGAAACGACGGGCGCCCGACCTACCTCTTGGTCGACATCGCCTACCACCTCGACAAGAGCCGGCGCGGCTTCGACCGGGTGATCGACGTGCAGGGGGCGGATCATCAGGTGGAGCAGGCCGGGGTGAAGGCGGCGCTGCGGCTCCTGGGCGTGCCCGAGGCATTCCTCGACTACGCGGTCCACCAGTTCGTCAGCCTGAAGGAAGGGCAAGAGCAGGCCCGCATGTCGACGCGCGCCGGGCGGTTCGTCCTCCTGCGGGACCTCCTCTCGGAGCTCGGAGCGGACGTGGTCCGCTACTTTATGATCGCCCGCAAACCGACGAGCCACCTGCAGTTCGACCTCGAGCTCGCCCGCACCGAGTCTCTGGACAACCCGGTTCATTACATCCAGTACGCGCACACCCGCATTGCCTCGATCTTCCGCAAGGCCGAGCTGTCGGGGTTCCGCGCGCAGGACGTGGACCTGTCCCCGCTCACCGCGCAGGCCGAGCTCGACCTCATCAAGCAACTGGACAGCTTCCCGCAGGTTGTGGAGACCGCGGCGATCGACTTCTCGCCCCACCTTCTCGCGGAGTACGCGCTCGGCCTTGCCCGGGCCTTCCATGCCTACTACACCGACTACCGCGTCCTCGGGGAGAGCGAGGCCGTCACCGGCGCCCGACTGGCGCTGCTCAGTGCCACGGGGACAGTCTTCCGCCGCAGCCTGCGCCTGCTCGGGATGTCGGTCCCGGAGGCGATGTGATGGCCTGGCTCGACCGGCTGAAGGACGGACTGAAGCGGACCCGGTCGGGGTTCGTCGGCTCCCTCGGCCAGGTCCTCTCCCGCGGGAAGGGGCTCTCCGCCGCAGCGCTCGAGGAGATCGAGGAGATCCTCATCGCCGGTGATGTGGGCCCGTCCACGGCGGCCGGGCTGGTCGAGGAGCTCGCGCGACGCAGCCGACAGGGCCCGGCGAGCAGCGCGGACCTCCTCGCCTCCCTGAAGGAAGGGATCCTCGAGCGCTTGGCGGGTTGCGAACGCTCGCTCGCCCTGCGGGTCGACGGCGAGCCGACGGTCCTCCTCATCACGGGGGTCAACGGCTCGGGCAAGACGACGACCGTCGCGAAGATCGCCTCCCGGCTGCGGGAGGAGACCCCGGGTCTTCCCCTCACGTTCGCCGCTGCCGACACCTTCCGCGCCGCGGCGATTGAACAGCTCGACATCTGGGCGCAGCGCGTCGGTGCGGACCTCATCAAACACCGAATCGGGGCCGACCCCTCCGCGGTCGTCTTCGACGCTCTGGACCACGCGCGGCGAGCCGGGGGGGCGCTCCTGATCGACACGGCGGGGCGGCTTCAGACCAAGCACAACCTGATGGAGGAACTGCGCAAGATCGAGCGGACCGTGGAGAAGAAGACCGGCCGCCCTTCGGACGAGCGGCTGCTCGTCCTCGACGCGACCACCGGCCAGAACGGGATCTCTCAGGCCGCCCATTTTCACGAGGCGATCGACCTGACGGGGATCGTCCTCACCAAGCTCGACGGAACGGCCAAGGGTGGCGTGGTTCTGGGGATCTGGGATGCGCTCAAGCTCCCCCTGATGTACATTGGGGTCGGCGAGCAGGTGGGTGACCTGCACGCGTTCGGCGCCCGGGAGTTCGTGACCGCCCTGTTCTCGCCGTGAGCGGTCGGCCGGTCTCCTGCGCCAGCGACCTTGCCGCGGACATGAACCGAATGGAGGGAGGAAACCATGAAATACGTCTATTTCTTTGACAAGGGCAGAAGCGAGGGGAACGCCTCGATGAAGGACCTCCTCGGGGGAAAGGGAGCCAACCTCGCCGAGATGGCGGGACTCGGGATCCCGGTCCCGCCGGGGTTCACGATCTCCACGGAGGTCTGCCGACACTACGACGAACACAGCGGCACGTACCCCGAGCGCCTCGCGGCCAAGGTCGAGGAGAACCTCCACAGGTTGGAGGAGGCGACCGGCAAGCGGTTCGGGGACCCGGAGGATCCACTGCTCGTGTCGGTCCGCTCGGGGGCGGCGGTCTCGATGCCCGGGATGATGGACACGGTCCTCAACCTCGGGCTCACCGACGAGACAGTACACGGGCTCGCGAGCGTGACCGGAAACGAGCGGTTCGCCTACGACTCCTATCGCCGCCTCGTCCAGATGTACGGCGACGTCGTCCTGGGACTCAAGCCGCAGCGCGAGACCGACCCCGACCCGTTCGAGGAGATCATCGAGGCGTTGAAGAAGAAGAACGGCGTGACCCTCGACACCGAGCTGTCCGCCGAGGCGCTGCAGGAGCTCGTCAAGCGGTTCCAGCGCGTGATCAGCGACCGCTTGGGCATCGAGTTTCCCCAGGACCCGCACGAGCAGCTGTGGGGGGCGATCGGGGCGGTCTTCGGGTCGTGGAACAACCCGCGGGCGATCAAGTACCGCAAGCTGAACGACATCCACGGCCTGATCGGCACCGCGGTCAACGTCCAGGCAATGGTGTTCGGGAACGCCGGCGACCGGTCGGGGACCGGGGTCGCCTTCACCCGCAACCCCGCCACCGGGGAGAACGCCTTCTACGGTGAGTACCTGATGAACGCGCAGGGAGAGGACGTCGTCGCGGGGATTCGCACGCCCCAGCCGATCGAGACCCTCCGGCGGGTCCTGCCGCAGGCCTACGAGGAGCTCCTCTCGATCCGCAAGACGCTCGAGGCGCACTACCACGACATGCAGGACGTCGAGTTCACGAT
Organism: uncultured Thermotogae bacterium; assembly: GCA_964495585.1. Taxonomy (GTDB): domain Bacteria; phylum Bipolaricaulota; class Bipolaricaulia; order UBA7950; family UBA9294; genus CAZBWD01. The sequence goes on along the minus strand of CAZBWD010000041.1, from coordinate 1,768 downwards.
CCAGGACGGGACCCTCTACATGCTGCAGACCCGCACCGGCAAGCGCACCGCGGCCGCGGCGGTCCGCGTCGCCGTGGAGATGGTGGAGGAGGGGATGATCCGGAAGGCGGAGGCCATAGGGCGTGTGACCCCCGACCAGGTGGATCAGCTCCTGCATCCGACCTTTGATCCGAAGGCCGAGCAGGGGGCAACGCAGCTGACCAAGGGGCTCCCGGCGAGCCCCGGCGCAGCCACGGGGACCGTGGTCTTCTCCGCGGAGGAGGCAGAGGAGGCGGCCAAGGGCGGCAAGAAGGTCATCCTCGTCCGCATCGAGACCTCGCCCGAGGATATCGGCGGGATGAGCGCAGCGCAGGGGATCCTCACCGCCCGCGGGGGGATGACCAGCCACGCGGCCGTGGTGGCACGCGGGATGGGAAAGTGCTGCGTCGCCGGGGCCGGCGACCTGGTCATCGACTACAAAAAGGGCCGGTTCAGCGTTTCCGGGCACACCGTCCGCCGCGGGGACCCGATCAGCCTCAACGGGTCGACCGGGGTCGTCTACCTCGGGGAGGTCCCGACAGTCGCCCCCGAGCTGTCGGGAAACGTGGGGACCCTGCTCTCCTGGGCCGATGAGATCCGACGGCTGGGCGTGCACACGAACGCCGACACCCCACGCGACGCGGCCACCGCCGTCAAGTTCGGGGCCGAGGGGATCGGGCTGTGCCGCACCGAGCACATGTTCTTCGAGGGAGAGCGGATCGTCGCCATGCGGGAGATGATTCTGGCCCAGGATGAAGCCGGGCGCCGCGCCGCGCTCGAGAAGCTGCTCCCGATGCAGCGCGGAGACTTCGAGGGGATCTTCCGTGCGATGGCCGGCCGCCCGGTGACGATCCGGCTCCTCGACCCCCCGCTGCACGAGTTCCTCCCTCATGACCCCGAGGGGCAGCGTGAGGTCGCCCGGGCGCTCGGCGTCACGCCCGAGGAGATCAGGGAGAAGGTCGAGTCACTGCACGAGTTCAACCCGATGCTCGGCCACCGCGGCTGCCGGTTGGGGATCACCTACCCCGAGATCTCGGAGATGCAGGCACGGGCGATCATCGAGGCGGCGTGCAACGTGCACAAGGAAGGGACACCCGTCCATCCGGAGATCATGGTCCCGCTCGTCGGGAACGTCAGGGAGCTGTCGCTCCAACGGCAGGTGATCGAGACGACGGCGCTGGCGGCCCTCAAGGAGAACGGGCTCACCCAGCAGGAGATCCCCTACCGGATCGGGACGATGATCGAGGTGCCGCGGGCGGCGATCACCGCCGACGAGATCGCCCGGGAGGCCGAGTTCTTCAGCTTCGGGACCAACGACCTCACCCAGATGGGCTGCGGGTTCTCACGCGACGATGCCGGCAGCTTCTTGAAGGACTACGTCGCCAAGGGCATCTACTCCCGCGACCCGTTCCAGGTCCTCGATCAGGACGGCGTCGGCAAGCTCGTCCGGATCGGGTGCGAGCTGGGGCGAAAGACCCGCCCCGACCTCACGCTCGGGATCTGCGGCGAGCACGGCGGGGACCCGGCATCGATCGCGTTCTGCCACCGGTTGGGCCTCGACTACGTGAGCTGCAGCCCGTACCGCGTTCCGATCGCCCGGCTCGCCGCAGCGCAGGCTGCGCTCGACGATTGAACCCAGTCGAGAAGGGATCGAACAGGCTGGGTCCGCCACCCGGCCTCGTTCATTGAACGGCCCGCTGTCGACGTCAAGGGAAAATGTCAGGGTGAACTGACAAGCGATTCTGTCAGT
>CAZBWD010000040.1:0-12404 GCA_964495585.1 uncultured Thermotogae bacterium | reverse complement strand
GCTGAGGGTCGTGCACGATCACCAGATTGTGGTGCGAGATTGGGCTGTAGCGGGCGAAGGCTTGATTGACGGAGAGGTAGCTCTGCAGCTCGCGGCGGCTGAGGGAGATCTGCTCGCCTTGGAGCGCGTTATGGAGCTTCTTGGTGACCTGGAAGAGCGCCGGATCCCCGTAGAGGAGGTTCCAGTCCGCATTGATCCCCACGTCGTTGAACAGGGGTACGAGCGAGTTCAGCATCCCCGCCACCCCGCCGCCGTGGAAGGTCGAGTTGACCTCGAGGATCCGCAGGCCGTACAGCGGGCGCGCGGCACGGAAGATGTCGGCCAGCGCCTCGGGGCCGACACAGCTTAGATAGCGTTCGATTCCCAAGGATTCCAGTTGCATAGTGCCCCCAACTTTACTTCGGTTTGTCGCCTGTGTCTAGAGCGAGCAGCGCGGTGGGGACCGCCGCCGACCACAGCTGCAGGTCACACCCCTCTCCGGGGACGGCCCCGGGTCCGGAGAGACCGTCCTCCGGCGTCCAATAGCACAGCTCGACGAACCCCAGTTTCTCCAGGGCGTCCACCGTGCGTCGGGCGACCGCGCCCACGCGGTGAAGGCCGTGGAGTTGGGCCCCCCGGGCGATGAACACCTGCTCGAACGGCCAGATCGCGCCGAGGTGGTAGGCCGTCGGGGAGTAGTCGGGCTGGTCCGGAGCGTAGCTGCGGTACCCGTACGGCGTCTCGAGCGACTCGGCAGCCGCGGCGATCGCGCTGAGCCGCTCCGGCGGGACATCGTTCTTCTCGAGGTAGGCGAGCAGGTGGAGCGCGTCGGAGGAGATCCCCGCGATCGGTCCTGCGCCGTCCCGCGCGATCAAGGGGGCGTTGTGGGTCTCGTCCCAGAGGGCGGTGAACAGGCGGTCCGCGGCGAGCTTGGCGGCCCGCAGCGAGGCCTGCGCCTGCTTTGGTCGGTCCAGGGCCCGCAGGAGGTGCGCCAGGCCGCGCAGGCCAGCGACCGCCTGCGCCTGCACGAGCCCGTAGGCGACGGGGTAGCGCGGGTCGACCCGCCCGGGCAGCCGGGAGTCCTTCCAGTAGGTGGCGCGCAGCGCGTAGCGGCTTGCACCGCACCGCCCGGGGTCCTCCGAGAAGAGGCCATCCTCGAGGTGCGCGTGGAGGTAGCCCCCCGCAGAAAGGAGCGGCGCCCGCAGCTCGTGGATGAGCGCGGTGTCCCCGGTGGAGCGGCGGTGTGCCGCGGCGACGATGAGCAGAAGCAGGCTGACTTCGCAGGCGTTGTACCGCGTCAGAAGGCCGCGCTGGGTCACCTCGTCGAACTCGTGGATTCCGCGGCCGGGCTCCTCACCGGTCTGCGGGTCGTACCGGCTGCCGAGTGTGCCGCAGACAAACCGGATCACCTGCTCGCTGAACCCGGGATCCTGCAGCATCCAGGCGGTTGTCAAGAGGTCGCGGCCAAACAGGCCGAACCGCACGCTCGCCTCCTGCTTTCCCGCCTGATAGAGGAGGAGTGAGCGCCCCGCCCAGTCCAATTGGACCTCGAGCGAGGCAAGCGCGGCCTGGCTCTGGGTGAGGAGCGCGTTCAGCCGTCCGCGCAGGTCGTGGGGACCGCTTCTCATCCCTTGACCGACCCCGCGAGGATCCCGCGCACGAAGTAGCGCTGCAGCGAGAAGAAGATGATCATCGGCAGGAGCATCGAGACGAACGCCGCCGCGGTGAGCAGCCACCACGCCTGGCCACGCGAGCCGACGAGGTTGGCGATCGTCAGGGTCAACGGGGCGACGTTGGGTGAACCGCCGAGGTAGATCAGGGCGACCAACAGGTCGTTCCACACCCACAGAAACTGGAAGATTGCCACCGCCGCGATCGCGGGCACCGAGAGAGGGATGACGATGCTGAAGAAGCTCCGAAGCGGAGACGCTCCGTCGATCGCCGCCGAGTCGAACAGGTCCCGGGGCAACCCGGCGATGAAGTTGTGCATCAGGTAGAGCGTCAGCGGTAGGCCATAGGCGGTGTGGGCAATCCAGATTCCGGGGAAGGTCCCCGAGAGGTGGAGAAAGTTGTAGATCTTGAGGATCGGGATGAACGTCACCTGAAGCGGGACGACGAGCATGCCGACCATGAGCATGAACAGGAAGTTCCGCATTGGAAACCTCATCCAGGCGAAGGCGTAGGCCCCGAACGAGGCGATCAGGATCGGCAAGACCGTGGCGGGAAACGCGATGATCAGGCTGTTCAAGAACGAGCGGCCCAGGCCCTGCTGCGAGATGACGCTCTTGTAGTTGGCGATCGTGTACTGCGTGAAGTCGAACGGTTTGGAGAACGACATCCACCAGCCCGAGGCGTTGATCTCCTGCGGAGTCCGAAACGAGGTGACGAGCACGCCGAGCGTGGGAAGGAGCCAGATGATGACCAGAGCGATGATGACGGCGTGGAGCAGAGAACGGCTGGGGATCTTCGCGAGACTCTTTCTCATCGCATCTCCATTTGTCCTTTGAACCGGCGGATGTTGATCCACATCATCGGGACGATCAAGAGGAGCAGGATGACGGAGATCGCGCTCGCGCGGCCGTAGTTCCCGAAGAGGAACGCCTGCTTGTACATGAGGTTTGCGATGACATCGGTGTTGAAGGCGCCGTTGGTCATGACGTAGACGATATCGAAGATCTTGAGCACGAAGACGATCATCGTCGTCGTGACGACGGTCGCCGTCGGCCAGAGGAGCGGAAGGAGGACCTTCCAGAAGACCTGCCACTCATTGGCCCCGTCGATCCGCGCCGCCTCGAGGAGCTGCTTGGGGATGTTCTTGAGCGCGGCGGAGAGGACGACCATGCAGAACCCCGTCCACATCCAAATGCCGACGGCGATCAGCACGAAGGTATTCCAGGGGTCCTTGATCAGCCAGGCGACCGGCTTGCCGCCGAAGGCCGTCACGATCTGGTCGAGCAGACCGATCTGAGCCGTCACCGCCGGCTTGAACGCGTACATGAACTTCCAGATGACGCTTGCCCCGACCATGGAGATCGCCATCGGGAGGAAGATGGCCGACTTGGCGACCCGCTCGTAGCGCACCCGGTCGACGAGGACGGCGATGAGGAGCCCGAGGGAAACGGTGAACACGGTGAAGACGACGAGCCAGATCGCGTTGTTGCGGAAAGACGTGACCATCGTCGAGTCGGTGAACGCGTAATGGTAGTTCGCCAGGCCAACGAACTGGTGGGAGTTCGGTCCGAAGAAGGAGAGGACGATCGTCTCCACGGAGGGGTAGACCAGGAAGAGGAAGAGAAGAAACAGGGAGGGACCCACGTAGAACCAGGGCCGCATCCGTGGAGAGGGCGACAGGACCCGGCTCAAACGCGCGGGTCCTCCGCGAAGCCGCTGTCGGATCCCTCTTGTGTGCGTGGTGCGCTCCCCTTGTCTACAAGAAGTGGGCCGGGAGTCCGCCTAGGCGGGCCCCCGTGCCCGTGGTCTTACCCTACTTGGTGTAGGCTTCCTGTGCGCTCTGCTCGATCTTCGTGAGCACGGTGTCAAGCGGCGTGCCGTTCACGTAGTCGAGCACTCCGGTCCAGAACGTGCCCGAGCCGACCTGCGCCGGCATGGAGTCGGACGCGTCGAAACGGAAGATCTGCGCCTGGCTCAGGATCCCGAACGCCTTCTTGGCGATCGGGTTGGTGTAGATGTCGGGGCTGACGGTGTTGTTCACGGCGAGCTTGCCGAGCTTCTGGCAGAAGATCGTCTGCGCCTCCGCCCCTGCGAGGTACTTGATCAGGGCCTGCGCCTCGGGCGTGTTGTTGAACACGCTCACGAGGTCACCGGAGCCCTCGATCGGGGTCGGCAGGCCCGGGCCCATCGGCGGGAACGGGAAGATGTCGTAGTCCACGCCGGGGACCAGGTTGGGGTTCGCCTGCTGGATGAAGCTCTGCATGAACGTCGCCTGCTTCAGCAGGTACGCCTGAGGCGGATTGGTGAACAACGGAGCCGCTGCGTCACCGAAGTTGGTGGACAGCGCGCCCGAGGTGCCGCCGTAGACGTACTTCGGGTTGAGCGCAATCTCGCCGAACGCCCGCCAGGCGGCCTGGACGTCCGGGTTGAGCCAGCTGATGTCGTGATTGATCCACAGGTCGTAGACCTGCGGCCCGCCGATCCGCAGCATCAGGTCCTCGATCCAGTCGGTGCCCGGCCAACCGGAGGCCGCGCCGCTCTCCAACCCGATCGCCCACGGCGTGACGCCGCTGCGCGCGATCTGCTGGGTCAGGGCAATGAGTTCATCCCACGTGGTGGGCACCTTGTACCCCTTGGCCGCGAAGGCCTTGGGGTCATACCACACGAGGCTCTTTACATCCGCATCCATGAAGATCCCGTAGCAGTGGCCGTTGACCGTCGTCAGGTCAGTGAACCCCTTCGGCTGCTGGCTCATGTCGATGATGTTCTCCAGCGGCACGAGGGCCCCTTCAGCCACGAACTGCTTCATCTGGCCGGGGTTCGGCATCGCCGCGACGTCCGGCGGGTTGCCGGCCTTGAACCGGGTGACCAGGACGGTCGCCAGGTCGCGGCCGATCGGCTCCACGTTCACCGTGATGCCGGTTTCCTTCTGGAACTGAGCGATCACGTCCTGGAACGCCTGCAGCTCCTGGCCGCTCCAGGTGACGGCGATCGACACGGTCTTCTGCTGGGCCACAGCCCAGACCCCCAGGCCGCCGATCATCGAAACGATCAAAAACAGCGTCAACATCCTTCTCAACATGCTTATCCCTCCTTGGGAACGGGTTTTCGGTTTAACTGACTACTCTTCACTTCGGTGTGAGCCTTCCGTGATCACCTCCTTTCACGTTGACGGCGCAGCCAACCCTTCGATGAGCCCGTTCGGCCGGGAGAACCTGTCGTGAAGCACCGCCAGCGCGCCTCCTTTCGCACCGCTGTACTGGCGGTCCTGCGCTGGACTCACCGTGACACCATTCACGAACTCTCGGCTCAGCCTGGATTTCAGGGCTGTCTTCACCTGCTTGACGAAGGGTGCCTCAGCCCGTCCGAGGACGACCGCATTGATGATCAGCCTGTTGGGATCGAACATCCGGATCATCTGGAGGATCGACGAGACGAGTTCCGAGACGATATCTAGGATGGCCTTGGTGGAGATGCGGGCGGTCCCCCTTGCGCACGGTCCCGAGGAGTGCGCGGCCGCGTACGCACGCTCCAGTAAGACGGCGTTTCCGTTTCCGCCGCGGAAGATCTTCCCCTCGAGCAGGGTACTTGCCCCCATCCGCAGCTCCTGGTGTTGTCCTTCCCGCAGGGCGACATAGCTCATCACCGGGTCGGAATAACCCATCGTGTGGCTCTCCGCGAGAGCCATGTAGTTCACGTCGTTGTCGACGAACACCGAGGTGCCGAGCGCCTGCTCGAGCAGCGCACGGGCGGCAACTTCTTTCCACCGGGGCAACGTGTCTCCGGAGAAGGTGATCGTATCGCCGTTCAATCGCGCAGGAGCCCCAAGCCCGAGCCCGACGACCCGATCCAGGCTAATCCCTGCCGTTTCGCACAGTTGTCGCACGCTCTCCGCGACGAAGTCAAGTGTCTTCTCGGGGTTGGGAAGCAGCTTGGTCGGAATCAGCAGCCCCTTCTCCAGGCCAGGGGTTCCATCGAGCCCGCAGAGGACCAGGTTGAGCTCCGGGATCTCTAAATCCCCTCCGATGGCGTAGTTGGCGCGGCTGTTGAACGCATAGAGGACGGCACGCCGCCCGCCCTGGGAGGGACCGTGGCCGCTTCGGGCCACGAGGTTCGAGGCCAACAGGCGCGTGATCGCGGCATCCACCGTTGGACGGCTCAGGTTCAGGCGGCGGCACAGGTCGTTCTTGGTCAGTGGTGATGACTCTTTGAGAGCCAGGAACACCCGGATCTGGTTCGACTCCTTGTGGCTTCGCTTTCCGGATGTCACCTGTGACATCGTGCCTCATTTCATGAGTCTTCCATCGACTTTTGCAACCAAGTTTTATAAAACTCTAACATCCTTTGCACCCGGTGTCAAGAAGGTTACCGCTCTGAGGCGCGCAACGAACAACAAATAGGGGATTACAGGCTGTTCGTGGATCGATGAAGCGACGTGCCGGTGAACTATCGAGCGTCCTTTTGGGCCTGCTGAGCCAGCGCGATCGCGCCGTGCTCCACGGCGCTGTTGCCAAGCGGTGTCAGTTGCACCGTGGGGGGGGTGACGTTGAGGTGGCGGGACATCTCCTCGCGCATCGGCATGACGAGCTCGGGATGGGCGGTGGCGATGGCGCCGCCGAGGGTGATCGTCTGAGGGTCGAAGGCATTGGCGATGGCGGCAAGGGCGATCCCGCCGTAGTGGACCGCGTCCTCGATGACCGCGCGGGCGATCCGGTCACCCTCCTGCGCTGCCTCGAAGACGAGCGGCGCTGTGATGAAGTCGAGCAGGGCGAACCGATCCGGGAGCTGGGGCGTGCTGCTTCCGGTGCCCACAGCGGCCCTCGCGAGCCGCAGGAGCGGAAGGTCGGCCGAGAGGTCCGCGTCGGCCAGACGGACGCGGGCGTTCTTCACGATCCCGCTTCCCGAGCAGTAGGCCTCCGCACACCCATTGTTGCCGCAGCCGCAGCGCAGCCCGCCTTCCTTGACGAGGACATGCCCCATCTCGGCGGCGTTGCCCTCCTTGCCCATGAGCAGGCCACCGCCGGTCCACACACCGGCACCCAGGCCGGTGCTGATGGTCACGTAAACGAGGTGCAGCCGGCTCTTCTGGCGGGTGCCCCGGCCGACGCCGTAGTACGCCTCCCCGACGGCCGCGGCGTTGCAGTCGTTCTCCAGGCGGGCCGGCGTGTCGAAGGCCGCGGCGAGCGGCTCGGTGAGCGGGAGATAGAGCGGCCTGGCGGGCAGACCAGCCGGAGGGGCGGGAAGGGGGATGTTGGTCGGGTTTTTGACGGCACCGTCCTGAAGCGGTCCGGCAGAGCCGATGCCGATTCCTGTCAGCGATGGGGTGTTGCTCTCCGCGAGCAGCCGCCGGAGCATCGACTCGATCTGCACGCTGGCGCCGGAGAAGGCGACCCCGTCTCGCCAGCGGGTGTATCGACCGCCCTGTCCTGAGAACGGCTCCTGGATGCGGGCGATGACGGTTCCCTGCTCGTCCGCGATGAGCGTCGTAACCTTCGTCCCCCCGAGGTCCACCCCGCCGTAGTAGCGTGCGGCCATCGTGTCCTCCTTCCTTCAGACGGCTTGTCACCACCTGCTCAATCCTAAGGGGTGGGCAGGCTCGTCGCAAAGGCGAAAACACGTCCTGTTTGACAACCCCCCGGATGGGCGGTACTCCTGTACCATGGATCAAACGTCGAGGAGAAGAGCCAAGGCAGATGGGAAAGAAGCTCAAGACTGATCTGCATCGGGTCCTTACGGCAGCGCTCGACGCGGTCAGCCCCGCGGCCTGCGTCCAGCGCACCGTGTGCTTGGATGGTGACCGACTGCTTGTGGGCGGCGAGCCGTTCGACTTGCAAGCGGTTCGCCGGGTCCTCGTCCTGGGTGTCGGAAAGGCGGCCGCACGGATGGCGAGCGGTCTTGAGGCCGTCCTGGGAGACCGGATCAACGACGGGTTCGTGATCACGGCCGACGGCTACGGCCTGTCGACGCGGCGTATCCGCGTGGAGGAGGCCGGGCATCCCCTGCCTGACGCACGGGGGCTCAGGGCCTCGCAGCGGCTCGTCGAGCTGGTGGAGGAGGGGACCGCCGACGACCTCGTCATCGCCCTCGTGTCGGGCGGCGGATCGGCGTTGCTTTCGCTCCCTGTCCCTGGTGTATCGTTGGAGGACCTCGTCCGCACCGATGCGCTCCTCCTCTCTTCGGGGATGGCGATCGGGGAGATGAACGCGGTGCGTAAGCACCTGTCCGCGCTCAAGGGAGGACGGCTGGCGGCGCTCGTCCACCCGGCGCGGCTTGCTGTCCTCGTGCTCTCCGATGTCCCGGGTGATCCGCTTCCCGTGATCGCCTCCGGCCCGACGGTCCCCGACCCGACGACGTTCGCGCAGGCTGTGGAGGTCCTGCGGCGGTTCACCGTCTGGATGGAGCTCCCGCCGCGCGTGCGGGCCTACCTTTCCCTCGGTGCGCAGGGCGCACACCCGGAGACGCCGAAGCCTGGAGACCCACGCTTGAGTGGTGTGGTGCACCGGATCGTGGGTTCGGGGCGAACCGCGGCGCTCGCCGCCCTGGGCGAGGGAGTGCGGCTCGGGTACAACGGACTTCTCCTCACCACCACCCTCGAAGGGGAGGCCCGCGAGGTCGGGAGGGTCATCGCCAGCCTCACCCGGGAGCTCGCCTCCTCCGGACGGCCGATCGCGCCACCCGCCGCCCTCGTGGCCGCCGGGGAGACAACGGTGGCCGTGCGTGGACGCGGTAAAGGCGGGCGGAATCAGGAGCTTGCTCTTTCCGCCGCCCTGGGGATTGACGGGGTGGAGGACGTGGCCATCGCGTCCCTGGGGACGGACGGGCGGGACGGACCGACCGACGCGGCCGGAGGGGTGGTCGACGGTGAAACGGCTGCTGCGCTCAGGCAGCGGGGGATCGATCCCCTCGATGCGCTGGCGCGAAACGACTCCCACACGGCGCTGTCATCTGTTGGCGCGGTGATCTGCACCGGCCCCACAGGGACGAACGTGGCGGACCTCGTGGTGGTCCTGGCGGGTGGCTCTAGGCGGACAGCTTCCGCGCGAGCGCCTTCTTGAACCCCTCGATCAGTTTCACCGGGGTCGGATCGACGCCACCGAGCAGGGCGAGGTAGATGCTGAGGTAGTCGCCGAAGTAGATCTGCGAGAGAACCTGGGCGAGTTGCGTCTCCCCTTCCGCCGTGGCCACGCTGAACGGGATGTCGTGCTCCTTGAACAGGCCCATCATGATCTCCATCCGCGCGCGGACCTCCGGCCGGTCATAGCCGTTCTGGAGCAGGAGGACGAACGGGTTGGCGAACAGGTCGGCCCGCACGAGGGCGAGGATCTCGTTGTGGTTCAGCTCGGGAAAGACGTTCCAGAACGCCGGCTGCTTTGCGTTCTCGTTGATCTGGGTCTTGGTGCGCATCGCCACGAGGTCGGTGTTATCGGCAGTCCCGTAGATCACGGGGATCCGCCCGTTCAGGGACTGAGCGAGCGCCTTGGCCGGGTTCTTCGAGGTGGGGACTTGGGCGGTGCACTGAGCCTTGACCTGATCGAGACGATCGATGAGTGCCTCGAACGGCCCGATCTCCTTGCGTAGGCCGAGCCGCCCGAGGATGACGAGCAGCGGCAGTGCGAGGTAGCCCATGGCCGCGCGGGGCTGGTACCCGCGGGGGACCTCCAGGAACGGGATGCCCCTCGCCGGAGCGGACTCCTTCAACCGCCCGCCGCTCGAAATCCCCATAACGTGAGCACCCGCTCGAATCCCCTGGTCGAGCGAAGAGAGCGTCTCGGCCGTGTTTCCGGAGTAGCTCACGGCGACGAGCAGCGTCTCCGGACCGACGAATCCCGGGATGTCGTAGCCACGGTTGACGAACAGCGGAACGCTGGCGAAGCGGCGCGCGATGTCGCCAGCCATTGCCGAGCCGCCCATCCCGCAGATGACGACCCGCTCGATCGTCCCTGGCGGTGTGAACTCGAACCGTTCCCCGAGTTCGATCGCCTCGCGGCACTGAGACGGGAAGCCGTCGATCACGCCAAGCATCCCTTCTTGGTCGTAGGTGGCAATGAGTTTTCCATTATCCAGGTCGTTCATGGTCCGATGGTACGGCATGGGACTGGATGTGCCAAGGCGGTGCGCGGTTTCTCAAGCCGGGCCGGGTAAAGTGGCATGACGGCTCACGTCCTCATGCTCATCTCTCAATGAGAGAAGACTGGCTGCGGCCACTGAAGGGGATCTTCATCGAGTTCACGGAGTGCTCCTATTCCGTGCGGCAGGCGCCGACTGCTCCTTGCGACGCAGCCGCGAGCGACAGCCGTCCGACCGTGCGCCACCCCCAGACAAACGCGATTCCCCCTGCTGTGACATTCCCGATGAGGATCCCCCACCACGCGCCGACCAGGCCGGCGTGGAGGGCAATCGCGATCCCGTACGCCGCCACGACCTGCAGGACGACCGTGCGCAGGATCGTCACCGCGAGCGCCTTCTCCCCCTGTCCGATCCCGTTGAACATCGCCGCGGTGAGCATCCCCAGAGGGACGGTGGGAAGGGAGATCGTCATCAGGCGCAGAAACGTGACGAGGTCCGGACGGATCGCGGCGCTGTCCTGTGCGTAGGTGAAGAGGAAGGCGAGGGGAGAAGCGAAGAGGGCCACCAGGGCCGCCGCGGCGAGCTTGATGACCACCCCCAGCCGGACCGCGTAGAGGTAGGCCGTGCGGAGCTTCGCCTGATCCCGGGCGCCGTACGCCGCGCCGGTCACCGCGGTCACGCCGGTCGCCATCCCCAGAAGTGGGATCGTCCCCACCGTCACGGTCCGCCAGCCGCTCGTGAACACCGCGATCCCCTGGTCGCCGTCCGCCCGCAGGATGATCCAGTTGAGGGCGAACATGGCAAGCGACATCGACAGCTGCGACAGGGTGGACGGGACACCGACGCGCAGGATCTCCCTCGTGAGCCGTGCCGCCGGGCGGAACGCCGCGCGGGTGAGCCGCACGAAGGTGTCGCGCCGCACGAACAGCCAGTAGAAGATCAGCGTCGCCGAGACGACCATCGACGTCAGGGTCGCCCCAGGCCGCGCCGACCACCCCCAGCCCGAAGATGTAGATGAACAGCGGATCCAGGACGATGTTGAGGATCGCCCCGAGGATCAGGGCGACCATCGCCCGGCGGGCGTCCCCCTCGCCCCGCAGGATGGCGGTCCCGATGTTGGAGAAGAAGACGAACACCGATCCCGTGAACAGGACCTGCGCATAGCCCGTAGTCGGGCCGACGACGTGCACCCCCGCCCCCATCACCCGGAAGATGCCGGGGAAGAAGGGGGTGAACGGCAGGCTCACCAACAGGGCGATCCCCAGGCCAAGGACGAAGGTGTGCACCGCCGCGTTGTCCGCGGCGGGGTGATCCTCCTCGCCGATCCGCCGCGAGATCGCGGCGCTGCCTCCGGTTCCCAGTCCCGTCGCCAGGGCCATGAGGAGCATGAAGAACAGGAAGAACAGGCCGACCGCCGCCAACGCATCCGCCACCGAGGCCGGCGACCCAGATCGCGTCGGCCACGTTGTACAGCGCCTGGAAGAACATCCCGATCATCATCGGGATCGACAGCCGCAGGATCGCGCCCTTGGGATCGCCGAGGAGCCGTTCCACGCCGATCGTCGCCCGCCGGCTCCTCGCGCGACCGTCCGCATGAGACCTTCACACGCCGCGAGAAACACTCTACCCCGTCGTATCACCGGCCCCACCCATAGGTCGACGGGTCGAACGCCGCGAGGTGCTGCGGCTCGAAGACCGCGTCGGGGATCGGCTGCACCGGCCGCACGCGATCGACGAAGGTGACCGTGGCTTGCGCACCAGTTTCGGTGTTCTTGGCGGTCAACTCCTCCGCGATCGGCCGATCCTCGAACCGGCCGATGCGGGTGACGTCCATCACCCGCACGAGCTTGCGGTCCTTGTCGTAGCCCTCGCTGCGCAGGACGAGGTAACTCGACGTGTCCACCCACAGCTTGATTTTCGGATACTCCGCGTCCGATCCCGGCTTCGCGGTCGCTGAGACAACGTAGCAGGGATGCGAGGTCCCGCCGACGGTGAGGGTCTCCTCCCCGACGCTCGTCGCCTCGTAGTTTCCCGCGTACTCCCGGCTTCCGAGATCGTTGTAGGAGATGGTCCCCCCGGCGAAGCTCTGGGCCTGCGCCTGCGCGACGAACTTCCTGGCCTCACCGAGCGCCGGCAGGTAGAGCCACATCTGTGCCGACGCGGTCTGCGGCTTGATCCACAGGAAGATCATCCCCGCGACGTCCGGCGGGCTGAGAAAACAGGTCAGCGATCGATCCGGCGCGCCGGAGACGGTCTTCGTCAGGACGCCGAAGGACTGGGATTGCGTGGTGCCATCGCTGTAGGTGACGTCCAGATGAACGGTCGCGACGAGGCTCCCGGACGTCGTCGCCTGGGCGCGTGTGTCCACCTCCTGAAGGATCCCGTTTCCGGTCAACCCGTCCGCCAGGGCGACGACCGCCCCGACGCCGACCACCCCCAAGGCCAAGAGGCCCACAAGGACCCAACCGCACCGTCTAGCCATCATCGTCCTCCTCCTTCTGTTCTTCCGCATCCCCACGCTTCCGGTCGGCCGTCCACCGTCCCCAGGCCGGCCGCCGCAGGAACGGCGGGCGCCAGGTGACGAGGATCGCGGGGATCACCGTGAACGCCGACAGGGAACTGATTGCCATCGTCATCGCGATCAGGAGCCCGAAGTCCCTCGTCCCCTTGAACGAGGAGAACAGGAG
>CAZBWD010000039.1:0-12407 GCA_964495585.1 uncultured Thermotogae bacterium | reverse complement strand
TATACCGGGTTTCCGGCTGTGTCGCGGGTAAGGGGAATGGATCCGAGGACCTGTTGAGCGTGACCTGTTTCCGGACACGCTTCGACTGGGATCCAACCGGTTTCCGTCCCCAAGGCGATTCCCACGAGGACCCAGGTATGCACGCCATCCGGCCAGCCCGGACCGGAGACGAGCGTCGTCTCATACCCCATCCCGGAAAGGAGCCCTGCCGTGTAGGCAGCGAACTGCGCGCTCCCCCACTCGGTCGGGAAGTACTTCCGTGAGGCGAGACTATAGTCGCTGAGCCGTGTCTCGAGGGTAGAGATCGCTGTGTTGAGCGTCGCAAGCTGCGCCGCCGTGTAACCTGCACTGTTGGGCTGCACCACCTGCGGCAGGCTCGCCCCGAGACCAGGGACCGCGAGCAAAACAAAAGCGATAAGTAACAGACATCCACGTTTCATCATGTGTGAGACCTCCCATTGCTACCTCTCTATTATAGCGGCTCGCTGTGAAGAAGGAACGTGATGTGCGTTACACTCCTGATGTCGGCAATCGACTGGGCGTGACTCGGCGCTCAGCCGGCAGCGGTCCCACTCGCTTTGCGTCCTCTCGCAGGCTTGTGCCGGACAGACGGAACCACAGATAATGCAATCGTAGGAGGGATGAGATTGTGAACAGGTGGCTGCGACAGGCTCACGCAGATCTGCAGGCTGCACAAGACAGCGTGGCCGCGAAACACTATGAGTGGGCATGCTTCCAGGCGCAACAGGCCGCCGAGAAAGCCATCAAGGCATTCCTTTATTCGAAGGGGTACACGTCAATCCTCTCCCATTCCCTGACGGAACTCGTACAGCAGGCCGCAACGCTCGAGCCGTCCCTCGCTACCCTCGAAACCGAGGCCCATCGCCTGGATGCCTACTACATCCCCACGAGGTATCCGAACGGCTTGGCCGGTGAGATCACGCCGTCCGAGTTCTACAGGAAGGAGGACGCGCAGCAATGCCTAGGCTTCGCCGAATCGATCTTGACCGCCGCGAGCAGGTACATGAAGAGCTCCTAACCTTCGTGCGCACGCTGAAGCGAGAGCTCCCGGTCTCGAAGGTGTATCTGCACGGCTCCTTCGCCACAGGGAAGATCCACGAGGGAAGCGACATCGATCTCGTCATCGTCGGTAACTTCTCGGAACGGCTGTTTGACCGGATTGACCGCGTGCTGCGGTTGACCCGCCTCCCCATCGAGCCGCTCGTCTACACGCCACAGGAGTTCGAGGAGATGGTCGCCAACAAGAACCCGTTCATCCTGCATGTCCTGCGGGATGGAAAGGAGCTGTAGGGAACCTGAGTCCCGGCAATCAGCAACCCAAACGTCATGGACGAGATGCAACCGAACGTCGGAAACCCCTGTTGAGTAGGACTCCACAGGGCAAGCAAGCTTTGATGCTACGCCCATCCTGTCGTTGCGTCAGGTCCCGTGCCCGACGGCTTTTCCCGGTTTCCGCCGGCGTACTGGCCAACGTCGCGCACCCCAGTAGGCCAAGGGCCCACAGGGCAGGCTGGGACCGCTACACAAGAAGCGACTGACGACCGGCTTTCAACCTCCAACTTCGCACCTCGAACATCGAACTGGCTTTCCCTTACCCCTTGATCCGTAATCCTTCTTCCATTGGCCACCGACCGCTCTCATCGCCTCTGCCGCATACCAGGTAGTCCAGGTTTCTTCAACCCCGAACATCGAACCTCGCACCGCTACTGATCGTTCGCCTTTCCCGAGATGTCGGCGTAGCGGTTGCTGGAGATGTCGTTGTCGGTCATCGTGACGTGCTCGACGCCGAAGCCGAGTCGTACCCCCACGCCGTGATCGAAGTTCCAGCCGTTGTCGATGATCGTGCAGCCGGTGACGATCAGGTGGACCGTGGACTGGTCGTCCATCCCATCCATGCCATTGTGCTCGAGGGTGCAGTTCTCGACCCGCAGCTCCTGGATCGTCCCATGCGCACCGATAATATGGATGCCGGTCCACTCGTTGTCCTTCATGACGCAGTCCCGGACGGTCACCGTGCTGATCGGTCCGCGGTTGAGTTCGACACCATGGCCGCTCGAGGAATCCTTGCGGGGGCCGGTGACCGCAACGTGATCGAGGGTAACCGCGTCGGCGTCGATCTCCACCGTGCCCCAGATGTCGGCGCGGGACGTAGCGTCCGGGTCGGTCGTGATCGTGATCCCTGGGGTGAAGATCCAGAGGTCCGCTTTATACTGGCCGGGGGCTAGCACGAGCACGTCACCGGGATGGGCCTCGATCCGGACATGGAACCAGGTTGACGGACGCATCACGCCGCCCTGCCAGGCCTCGAACTCAAGCGGCACCGGCTCGTTCTGCCCCTTGACGGTTTGGAAGAACGTCTCAGCAATGAGGACGGTGCCTGAGAGGGTGGCATCCGCGGGGACGCGGATCGTGCGTGCGAGCGCGGCGGCCGGAACAAGGACCGCGATGACGAGAACGAAGAGAAAGGCGAAGCGAGATCGGTTTTTCACTGTGACCTCCTTGGGATGAAGTCTATGGCGCGCCGCAGCCCCCGGCAAGGAGGCGCCCAGCGCTAACGAAAACCCGGTCCTTCTGTAGCGGCGGGCCCTGTGCCCGACGTTCGGTTGGCCCCCTGCCCACGTAGGCTTGCGGCCTATCCGCAACGCTCAACAGCCGCACCTCCGGGAATCGAAAGACCCGCCGTCCGGCAAAGGAACAGACACTACAGATCTTCCTTGTTGAAGACCATAGATCCGGAGAACGGGTACCCCTCAATCGACGCAACGAGTCCCTTGCGCACGGGGTTCCCAAGGACGTACCGAGCCACCTCTGCCACATCCTCCTCCTTGCGCAGGATGTGGTCGTAGAAGCCGCGTTGCCACAATGCCCCTTTGCCCCCGGTCGGCCCAGTACAGCCGCGTTGACTTGCTCTTGAAGTCTCGCACGAAGGTAAGTACGCCCTTAGCAGCTCCGGTCGAAAGCAGGAGATGCAGATGATCCGGCATGAAGCAATACGCGTGGATCGTTACACCAGAGTCATGTGCTTCCTGAACAAGGAGTGGAACCAGCCGCCTCGCGATGACGATACGGTCCAGAAGTAATCGCCTGTTGCGCGTGCTCAAGATCAGATGGTAGGGGCCAGGGTCTTGATAGTCGAATCCACGAAGCCGCAGAGATCGCGAACGACCAAAGGACCTGTATCTCGAACGCTCACAGCCCTTCTGTCTCCCGTTGTCAGCTATGTCATCCATCGTGTAGATAACCTACGTCGTTCCTATGATGAAGCCAAGAGGAGCGGCGTCGGGCAGAGCGCCCG
The DNA here is from genome assembly GCA_964495585.1 of uncultured Thermotogae bacterium. GTDB lineage: Bacteria > Bipolaricaulota > Bipolaricaulia > UBA7950 > UBA9294 > CAZBWD01. The sequence continues at coordinate 9,091 of CAZBWD010000039.1, read as the reverse complement.
ACGCTACGGGACATCGCAACTCTCGGCTCAGGAAGCCGTTCTTGCCCTTCCCTTTCTATCTGGTTTCAGGGCGTTCGCGCTTTCCGGCGGTGCGCAGGTAGTGAATGAAGAAGGCGAACAGGATTCCGATGAAGAGGCCAAGCACACCAGCGACGGCCAGCGACATCTTCCGGTGCGGCCCGGATCGGGAGACCACCGGCCGGCCGATCGTCTCCAGGGTGAAGAGTTCGCTCGCCGGTGTCTTCTTGAGCATCGATAGCGCGGTCTGAAGCTGAGCGATCCCAAGTTCGAGGTCGGCCACTTTGTTCGCCAGGGCGGCGAGAAGCGGGTCATCCGGCGAGCTGATCGCGGCCATCTGCTGGCGCAGGAGGTCGCGTTGCTGGGTGGCCTGGTCGAGCCGGAGCGTCAGATCCGCGGTCACCGCGGAGACCTGCTTCTCGATAATGCCCCCTGCCTCGGCCTGAACGAGCGGGGTCAGGCGGGTGAGCGCCTCGCGAATCTGCACCGCCGACACGGTCCCGGTCAAGGTCACTGAGACCTGGCCTTGATCGACCGACGTCTTCACGATCAGGTTTTTCCCCAGGGAAGTGGGATCCACCGCCGCGACCGCGTCGCGCAGATCCTGCGTCTCCTGGGTCGTGGGAGAACCGTTCGTCAGCACCGGAGAGATGGACTGGGTCAAGACCAAGGTCGAGAGGGACTCGTGTAAGGCATAAGAGCTCGTGCTGGTGTACTCGTCGGGCCGAGTCCACACGACCGCTGCCGTGATCACCAGCGCCGTCGCCAGACAGGCGAGGATGATCCACTTTCCGCTCCACATGACGCGCAGGTAGTCGATCAGCTCGATCTCGTTCTCGTCCATCGGTTCACTCCTCCTCGAAGCGCTGCCGCTCGACGCGAAACCCTGTCCCTTTCACGACAGTTTCTTCTCACAGAAGCCTTTCTACCCGATCCGCTGCGATGCGTCAACCCGATCCAGCCGGTTGCTCGAGCTCGCTCCCACCGCTATCGTAGAAAAGCGCCCGGGAGGGTCTCGGGCGGAAAGGAGAAGATCCGAAGAATGGTCCATCTCGTCACCGGCGGCGCGGGGTTTATCGGGTCCCATCTTGTGGAGGCGCTCGTCGCAGGCGGAGAGCAGGTACGGGTACTCGACAACCTGACGACCGGCCGGCTGGAGAATCTCCGCGCGGTGCGAGACCGGGTCGAGTTCGTGCACGGAGACCTCCGGGACCGGGGAACGGTGGAGCACGCCGTGGCCGGAGCGGAGGTCATCTTCCATCACGCTGCCATTGCCTCGGTTCCTCAGTCGATGCAGGACCCATTGACAGCCTACGAAATCAACGCCACCGGCACGCTCAACCTTCTTCTCGCCGCCCGCGAGGCCGGGACGCGGCGCGTGGTGTACGCGAGCTCATCCGCAGTCTACGGAGATGGACCGGGCCTGCCGAAGCGCGAGGACGCACTGACCTCCCCCCGCTCACCATACGCTGTCTGCAAGCTGATCGGTGAGGAACTCTGCCGGGGCTTCACGGCAACCTACGGACTTTCGACCGTCTGCCTACGCTACTTCAACGTCTTCGGCCCGCGCCAGGACCCGCATTCCCAGTACGCGGCCGTCATCCCAAGGTTTGCCCGCTGCCTCCGCGCGGGAACCCCCCTCCCGGTCTACGGAGATGGGCGGCAGACCCGCGATTTCATTTCCGTCGCGAATGTCGTCACGGCGAACCTCCAGGCGGCGAGGCGGCCGGGAATCGACGGGATGGTGTTCAACATCGCAACTGGGAAGGCCACTTCCCTGCTTGAGCTCATCGAGGCGCTCGGACAGGCGAGCGGCCGCGTCCCTGAAGTCCGCTTCCTCCCGGAGCGGCCAGGTGACATCCGCGAGTCCTGGGCCGACATCGGCCGGGCGGTCGAGCATCTGGGCCTCTCTCCCAAGTCGCTTGTCGACGGACTGAAGGAGATCCTGAGCGCTGGATAGGCCAGCGAACGAGAGGACGAACGATGCGATTCGTAGTGATCATGGCCGGAGGAGAAGGGGAGCGGCTGTGGCCGCTCAGCATGCCGGAGCGCCCCAAGCCGTTCTTGAGGCTCCTCGGGGAGCGCACGATGCTCCAGGAGACGGTCGACCGGCTCGGGGACTGGATCCCGCTTGAACGGACACTCGTCGTCGTGGGCGTCGCACACCGGGACCTCGTCGCAGGGCAGCTGCCTGACCTCCCGCCGGAGAACATCCTCGTCGAGCCGATCGGTCGCGGGACTGCGGCCTGCGTCGGACTCGCCGCTGTGAGGGTCGCCCGCACCGATCGCCAGGGCGTGATGGTCGTCTTGCCCGCCGACCACGTGATCCGCGACGTGGCCCGGTTTCGCGCCCTGCTCGCCCAAGCGGAGGCGCTCGCCTCGTCCGGGACTCACCTCGTGACCCTGGGCATCACCCCGGATCATCCTGCAACGGGATACGGCTATATCGAGGCCGGTCGACCGTTCGCCCGCGACGATCGTTCCGTCCTGACCGTCTCCCGATTCACGGAGAAGCCCGACGCGCAGACCGCACAGTCGTTCGTCGCTCAGGGGAACCACTTCTGGAACGCGGGGATCTTTGTCTGGCGGGTCGACGCGATCCGGCGGGAGATCGCCCGACACCTGCCCGCGCTTGACCGCGGCCTGTCCGAGATCGCGACTGCGCAGGGAAGCGAAGAGGAAGTCCAGGCCATCGAGCGGGTCTACCGAGACCTCGGGAAGGTCTCGATCGACGTCGGGGTCATGGAGAAGGCCCAGTCCGTGCTGGCCCTCCCCACCGGAGCGATCGGCTGGAGCGACGTGGGAGACTGGGCGGCCCTCGCGGGCCTGCTCCCGGCTGACGCTACTGGCAATGTCGTGCAGGCAACCCACACGGGGATCGACACCTCGAACTGCTTCATCCTCTCCGCGCAAGGAAAGAAGCGAAGGATCGCGACCCTCGGCATCTCGAACCTCGTCATCGTGGAGACGGAGAACACCCTCCTCGTGATCGACAAGTCCCGCGCCCAGGACGTGCGGCAGCTGGTGGCACACGAGAGGATGGATCCGCCGCCCGACACACCCACGTGAGGCAGGGTTCAAGGGCACTTCCCTCCGGCGAGAGCCAGGGCGACGCGAGCCCTCCAGCTTCACCTTCGGTGTTGCTACCCTCCGCAACGCCGCCTGTTACCACAGTCAAAGCCCCATCCATCGGCTGCGGTGAGAGTACATCGCCGCTCTTCCGCCATCACCCGGTTGTGGGTGCTGTTGGTTGCTGCTTCCGTCAACTTGTCCGGTAGCTGTCACCCCTGTTATGCTGACCTAAATGAAAGCAAGCGGTCATGCAACTGTTGGCATCGTTGCGGGAGGGGCTACGGCTGCAGTCCCCTATGTCGCTGACAGTATCAACCTCCCGCCCGACAGCCTGAACTGGTTTATTGCCATCGGCCTGGGCTGCATGATTGGAATGGCCACCGCAGCTCTTCCAGACTGTCTAGAACCTTCAAGCCGTCTTGGACCTGGACATCGCGGCTTCTTCCACAGCTGGGCAATCCTGGCGGGTTTCGGATTGCTTGGCTACGCCATCTTCAGGGGCGCGTTTGATATCCGCCCTGCCCTCGCTTGGGCGGTTATTCTGCCAGCGATTGCTGGCTACCTCTCTCACCTAGTCACCGATCTCCCAGGTTCCAAGAAAGGGCTACCGCTGCTCTTCTAGCGTCTCCGCCTCCGCTGGGACCCTGCCGATGGACCAGAGACGACAACAAGACGCAAGCGGAAGCTGAGTAGCCAACTCCCCTGTTACTCCCTGATGGTGCCGGACCTCTATGAAATCTGGGCGCTGATCGTTGGACGTGTCTTCCGCGCACCCCGGTAGACGCCTGGGATGCACAAACCGGGAAGCGTGACAGCCTCCGCCTGCTTTCCTGAAGCCGGGTTTTCCCGTATCATGAGGCGATCCGACGAGGGGGTGGGAACGCGATTCCCGTGAGCGGCGGGGCGCGGCTGCAGCAGCCGTCGCGGTCCGAACCTCGCGGGTGGCTTCGGAATGACTTACACGATCCGCAGGCTCTTCGACCTCCTGACTGCGCGTGAGCGGTGGCGTCTGCTGCTCGTGTTCGGCGCGGTGGTCCTTGACGCGATCGTTGAGGTCGCAGGGATCGCCTCGGTCGTCCCGTTCCTCACTCTCGTCGCGAGCCCGGACTCCGTTCACCATAACGCTCTCCTTCAGTGGCTCTACACGACGCTCCGCTTCTCCAGCACCCACTGGTTCCTGCTCTTCTTGGGGTTCATCGTCCTGGGGGTCCTCGTGGTGAGCGACGCCCTGGCGGCTCTGGCCACATGGGCGATGCTGCGCTTCAGCTGGATGCGCAACCACACGCTGTCGCGCCGGCTTCTCGCGAGCTATCTCCACCGGCCGTACGCCTTCTTCCTCAACCAGAACACGGCGATGCTCGGCCGCAACATCCTGATGGAGACCCAGCAGGTGGTCAACGGCCTGCTCATCCCGGGGATGCAGACCCTGGCACGGGGGTTCGTCGTCCTGTTCATCCTCACGCTCCTGCTGTTCCTGAACCCGTTGCTCGCGCTGATCATGACCGTCGCCCTGGGCAGCGCCTACGGCGTGATCTACGTGCTCGTCCGCCGCAAGCTCAGCCGCATCGGACGGGAGCGGGTGGAGGCGAACACGGAGCGGTTCAAGGTGGCGAACGAGGCGTTCGGGGCGATCAAGCTGCTCAAGCTCCTGGGCAAGGACCATCTGTTCGTGGAGCGCTACACGGCCTCGTCGTACCGCTACTCCGATCGGATGGCGACCGGCGCGCTCATCTCGATGGTTCCCCGCTACGCCCTGGAGGCGATCGCCTTCGGCGGGATCCTGGTCGTCGTGCTCTACCTCCTGGGCACGGGGCGCGAGCTGAGCCAGGTCCTCCCGCTGATCGGTCTGTACGCCTTCGCAGGATACCGGCTGATGCCCGCCCTGCAGACGATCTTCTCCGGCGCGACACAGGTCCGGTTCAACCTCGCCTCGCTGAACGTGCTGCACGACGCCCTGGAGGGGGCCGTGGTCGCGGACGAGACCGTTCCGGCGCAGGATTTCCCGCCGCTCCCGTTCCGCCGGTCCCTCGAACTCGATGCCGTCACCTTCCGCTACCCCGGGGCAGGGCTCCCGGTCATCGAGGGGCTGAACCTCTCCATCGCGCCCGGGTCGTCGGTCGGCTTCGCCGGACGGACCGGCTCGGGGAAGACGACGATCGTGGCGCTGATCCTGGGACTGCTCCAGCCCAGTGGCGGCGTGCTCCGCGTCGACGGCGTCGAGATCACCGAAGGGATCCTGCCGCGCTGGCAACGGGACCTCGGCTACGTTCCCCAGGAGATCTACCTGATGGACGACACGATCGCCCGCAACATCGCCCTGGGCGTGCCCGATGACCGGATCGACATGGACGCGGTGGAGAAGGCGGCGCGGATTGCCAACCTCCACGACTTCGTCGTCAACAGCCTGCCTGAAGGCTACCGGACCGCGGTCGGGGAGAGGGGAATCCGGCTTTCCGGCGGGGAACGCCAGCGGATCGGCATCGCCCGCGCCCTCTACCACGACCCGGCAGCCCTCGTCCTCGACGAGGCGACCAGTGCACTCGACGGCGCCACCGAGGAGGCCGTCTTCCGCGCCATCGCCAACGTCGCCCGGGTGAAGACGCTCATCGTCATCGCCCACCGCCTGACGACGGTCAAGGACTGCGACATCGTCTACGTGGTCGAGGCCGGGCGGATCATCGCGCAGGGGACCTACGGTGAGCTCATGGCCTCGTGCCCGCAGTTCCGGGAGATGGCGAAGGTCATCACCTGACACGCCGCCGCGCGAACCCCCTCACCACGAAGAGCAGAACACACATTGCAGACACCCTGAGCTTTTCACCACGAAGGACACGAAGCGCACGAAGCAGTTGAAGGATGGACATACCGTCCGCCGCTGACCAGGCTAATGTCGAGTGCCATTCGGCGATCTTCCTTGACCACTGCCTGGTCCCCGTTCTTCGTGATCTTCGTGGTCAATTCCGTTCGGCGTTCCTGACCAGCCCATCGGATCCGGGAGCAAGCGGCTTGCTCACTACGAAGGGCAGTACGCAGATTGCAGAAGCACAGCGCCTTCTCGCCACGAAGGACACGAAGGGGTTGAAGAACAAACAGGCAGTCCCGCGCCGGCTCCGGCCAACAGCGGAGTCGATTCCGACAGTCTTTCTTAACCTTTTCCCAGCGGCTAGGCCGACGCCGCGGGCCGGACCGACTGCTCGTAGATCCGGCGGCCGTCCCGATGATCGGGGACGTTGCTCTTCGCCGCTTCCAGTCGGGCGAGCAGTCCCGCCTCGAGGTCCACCGAGAAGAGGTCCGCCGCCAGCTCGACGACGCGCGCGGCGTGGCGGAGGGTCTGGACCGTCTCGATCCCCGAGGGGTCGTCGAAGAACCACCCGTCGCTCGCGTACATGAGCAGGGCGTGGCGCTCGAGCTCGAGGAGCTTGAGCACGGAGAGCTTCTCCTCCTCGCCCAGGTCGCGGGTCGCCTGATCGGCGACGAACCGCCGCCACGCGGCGGGCGAGCGGTCGACGACGACCCGGATGTACGCGTTCCTCGCCGCCCACGGGTCGCGGAGGACCTGCCGCGCCCCCGTTTCGTACCGCGGGGAGCCCTCGTCCCGCCGCCAGTCGAGCGCCGCGCCCAGCGGCGCCCGCCAGTCCTGGTGCCACTCGGGGTGCGCCCCGGTGTCGCACCCGCAGCCGCCCCGCCAGCGCTCGATCCCGTGCGCGCAGCTCCAGGAGGTGTTCTCGATGATCTCCACTTCGTGCGTCGGGGGGCAGGCCTCAAGGTATGCGCCGTAGTTCGTGACCTCGACTTCGTTCTCCGCCTCAAGTCGTCGCAGGGCATAGGCCAATGCCATGTCCCCGAACCGGTGATGGTGCCCGTAGGTCTCCCCGTCGGTCGCGATGTGGACGAGCTGCGGTTCGTCGCGCTCCGGACCGAACGCGTCGAGCAGGCGCGTCTTGAGCGCGTCACCGTCGTTGAGCAGGCCTTCGAACGCCACCGCCTGCGACAGCGCTCCGTCGTAGAAGAAGAGCGCGATCGGCCGGCCCGAGGGAAGCCGCGCGGTGTACGGTCGCCGCGGGTCGATCCCGCTTCCGTCGACGCCTTGCCAGTCGCCCGCGCCGACCGGCCGGACCCGGCGGGCCTGGTGTGGGGCGAGCACGGTGAACCGCACCCCTTCCCCGGCGAGGACCTCCAGGGTATCGAGGTCGACCGCCGTCTCCGGGAGCCACAGCCCCTCCGGCCGTCGATCGAAGTGGCGCACGAAGTCCTCGATCCCCCACCGCACCTGGGTGAGCTTATCCCGGTGGTCGGCCAGGGGAAGGATCGCGTGGCCGTAGGCCTGGGCGAGCGCCGAGCCGTGGCCGGCGTAGCGTTCTTGGCTCTCCTTGTCCGCCCGCAGGACGGCGCGGTAGACGTCCGGGCGGTGGGTCTTCAACCACCCGAGCAGAGTCGGACCGAAGTTGAAGCTGATCCGCGCGTAGTTGTTGACGACCTCCTCGACCCGGCCGTTTTCGTCGAGGACCGGCGCGGCCGCGTTGCGGGCGTAGCACTCCTCGGCGACCCGCTCGTTCCAGTCGTGGAACGGGTAGGCCGACGCCTCCGGCTCGATCGTCTCGAGCCACGGGTTCTCCCGCAGCGGCTGATAGAAGTGCCCGTGAATGCAGATGTAGCGTTTCATCCTGTCCCCTTGAGGTAGAGAATGGAAAGCGGGGGAAGCGGCAGCGCGAGCGAGAACGGCCGCCCGTGGCGCGGGGCGCCGGCCGCCTCCACCGCCGGGCCGCACCCCGACCCGGACCCGCCGTATTCCCTGGCATCGCTGTTCAAGAGCACCCTCCAGGTGCCAGCCCGTGGGACACCGACCGGGTAGTCCGGACGGGGGACCGGCGTGAAGTTGCAGACCACGAGAACCGCCTCCCCGGAGGTCCGGGGTTTGCGCAGGAAGCTGATCACGCTCGCGGCGGCGTCCGAGCAGTCGATCCACTCGAACCCCTCCGCGTCGAAGTCCCGTTCGTGCAGGGCCGGCTCGCTGCGGTAGAGCCGGTTCAGGTCGGCGACCCAGCGCTGCACCCCCTCGTGGGAGGCGAACCGGCACAGGTGCCAGTCGAGGCTCTCGTCGTGGTTCCACTCCCGCCACTGCCCGAATTCCCCGCCCATGAACAGGAGCTTCTTCCCGGGCCCGGCAAACAGGTAGCCCAAGAGCAGCCGCAGGTTCGCGAACTTCTGTGCGTCGTCGCCCGGCATCTTCCCGAGCAGGGATCCCTTGCCGTGCACGACCTCGTCGTGGGAGAGCGGCAGGACGAAGTTCTCGTGGAACGCGTAGAGCAACCGGAAGGTCAGGTCCTCGTGGTGGTAGGCGCGGTGGATCGGATCCTCCCGCATGTAGTGGAGCGTGTCGTGCATGAAGCCCATGTCCCACTTCATCCCGAACCCCAGCCCGCCGGCACTCGTCGGCCGCGAGACCATCGGCCAAGCCGTGGACTCCTCGGCGATCACCTGCGTGCCGGGATGGCGAGTGTAGACCTCCTCGTTCAGCCGCCGCAGGAAACCGAGCGCGTCCAGGTTCTCCCGGCCGCCGCGGACGTTGGGGATCCAGTCCCCCTCCTTGCGGCCGTAGTCGAGGTAGAGCATGGATGCGACCGCGTCGACCCGCAGCCCGTCGGCGTGGTAGCAATCGAGCCAGTAGAGGGCGCTCGAGATGAGGAAGCTGCGGACCTCGCTGCGGCCGTAGTTGAAGATGAAGCTGTCCCAGTCCGGGTGGAGGCCCTGGCGCGGGTCGGCGTGCTCGTAGAGGTGCGTCCCGTCGAAGAACCCGAGGCCGTGCTCGTCGGTGGCGAAGTGCGACGGGACCCAGTCGAGGACGACGCCGATGCCCATCCCGTGCAGGGTGTCGATCATCGCCATCAGGTCCTGCGGCGAACCGTGGCGGCTCGTCGGCGCGAAGTACCCCGTCGCCTGGTAGCCCCACGACCCGTAGAACGGGTGCTCCATCACCGGGAGGAGTTCGACGTGGGTGAAC
>CAZBWD010000038.1:9377-12698 GCA_964495585.1 uncultured Thermotogae bacterium | reverse complement strand
GGGCGCGGCTCGACGCCCGATTGAGCCACAGGTTCGCCCCAGAGGGGTGCGGCAGCGGGAGGAGGAGCTTGCCGTCCACCTCGTGGACCTGCCCGACGAGCCGGTCGAGCCGACCCTTCCCGAGGAAACGGGCGATCGCCATCCCGCCAACCGGGAGGATCAGCTCGGGGTCGACGAGGGCGAGCTCCGCCACGAGGAACGGGGCGCAGAGCGCCCGCTCTTCAGCGGTCGGGAGTCGATCCCCGCGGGAGCGTCCCTTCCCGGGGTAGCACTTCGTGATCGCGGTGATGTAGTGGGTCGCCCGGAAGTGACCTTCGGAAAACCCGGCCGTGGCGAGCCACGAGAAGAGGCGCCTGCCTGCCGGGCCGCTGAACGGAAGGCGGCTTTCCACCTCACGCACTCCGGGGGCCTGGCCGACAACCATCACCCGCGCGCCGGCCCGTCCGGAGAAGATCGCGCCCGGCGTGATCGGGTATCCCGCCGCGGGGCACCGCCGGCAACCGCGCATCTCGTCCTGCAGCGCCGCGAGCCGCCCGGCTACTTCAACGCCTCCTGTCCCTGGAATTGGCGGTATGGGGAGAGGATCTCGAGCGTCTCCCGATCGTCCGGTGTGAGGGTCTCGGTGACGACCCGCGCCAGGAGTTCCCCGACCCCGGGGCCGAGCATGAACCCCTGGCCGCACATCCCGATCGCCAGGAGGTACCCGCCGGTCTCCTGTGACCAGCCGACGAGCGGTGAGCCGTCGGGGGTCATCGGATACAGGCCCCGCCAGGTCCGTCGCACGCGCAGCCTCGCGAGGCGCGGGATCAGGTTGACCATCCGCCTGGCGACCATCGGGAGGAAGGCGCTCGTCTCCCGTCGGTCGAACCCCCACCGGCTCGGGCTGGGGGTGATGCAGAAGACGACCTGCCCGGTGCAGTGCTGGAAGAAGTAGTAGTTCGCCGAGTCCGGGGCCGGATGGATGTCGACGACCATCGGGCGCAGGAACGGGGCCACCGGCTCGGTGATCCCCCCCTCATGGGAGTCGGGGCGGACCGGATGCTCCTCGTCGAGCAGCTCACCGACCTCCGCCGCCCACCCGCCGGCGGCGTTGAGGACGATCCCCGTGGCGTAGCGCCCCTTGTCCGTCTTGACCGCGCGGACCCGACCGTGACTCACGTCGACCCCGGTGACGGTCTCGTTGAAGCGGAACACCGCCCCGGCACACATCGCCTCCTTGTGGAAGGCGTGATTCAGAAGAAGCGGCGAGCAGTGCCCGTCGTCCGGGGAGAACGTCCCGCCGCGCAGCCCGTCGGGCGCGAGGTCGGGGACGATCCCGAGGAGGTCCTTCTCACCGTACCAGTCGATGTTCAGGCCGTAGGCGTGCTGCACCGCGAGGAGCTCACGCAGCGTGGTCTCCTCCTCCGGCCGGTAGGCGACGAAGCAGTACCCGCCCTTCACCCACTCGATCGGATCGCCGTGCGTCTCCTCCCAGGTCGAGGCGATCTCGAGGGTCCGCAATCCGAGCCGGATCTTCGCGGGATCGGAGTGCGTCGCCCGGATCCCGCCGATCGCCGCCTTGTTCGACCCTTGACCGGGGCTCGCGAACCGGTCGAGGACGAGCACGCGTAGCCCGCAGCCGGCCATCGCCATCGCCGCGGGCACGCCGACGCTCCCCGCCCCGATCACCACCACGTCGTAACTACGCATCCCCTTCCTCCTCGCACCCGGCGAAGACCCCGAGCCCTACCTCCACGAACAGCGGCCGGATCACGTTTTCTTCCACCTCGTCAGGGGGGATGCCCTCTTCGCGGAACAGCCGCCGGATGAGTGAGGTGCAGGTCTTTCCCCCGCAAGCTCCCATCCCCGCCCGCGTGATCGCCTTGATCGCGTTCATGTCCCGGTAGCCGTCTTGAATGAGCGCCCGGATCTCCCCGGCGGTGACCCGTTCGCACCGGCAGACGATCGCGTCGTCGGTCAGCCGCTCGAGCGCCTCGGGCAGCGGCTGGCTGGCCCAATCCTCCTGGATCCGCACTCCCGCGATCCGTTTAGCAATCGCCCTCGGGGCGGTGACGTCGAGCAGCAGGGTGTAGTCGTAGCGCGGCAACGTCCGGATCCCCGTCACCTGGACGGTGCCGAGCGCCTCCCCGCCGGTGTCGAGGACGGTCAGCCGGTTCCCGGCTTCGACCGTGTCGCGGGGAAACTCATACGGGAGCGTCACCGTCGGATGCTCCGGGTCCTTTCGGTAGTCGACCAAGGTGATCGCGAGCCCCGGGCAGACCGCCACGCAGCTCGCGCAGCCGACGCACCCCTTGCCCCCCCGCGATCCCAGGAACTCTGGCCGGCGGCGGATATCGGCCGGATCCACCCGGATGAGGTCGGCCGGGCAGACGGCCGAACACGGGTTGCAGGGGATCTCCTGGAGGCAGTGAAGGACGGGAAACACCCCCTCCTCTCCACCCGGTACGACCTCGTCCTCGACCGTACCCGGCTTCGCCTTGAGGAGTTCGGCAGTACGCGACCAGTCCGCGGGGACCACCGCGTCGCCGGCACCGAGCCGGCGGCAAATCTCCCGCCCCCTGATTCGTCCGGAGAAGATCGCAGCCGACGCCTCGGCGATCTCCTCCGCGTCCCCTGCGGCGAGAGCCTCGAGCCCGAACGCCTTGGCCTTGGTGTAGAACTCGTCGACGGGATCGAGGCCGACCGCGATGAGGACCGTGTCACAGGCATACGATCGCTCCGTGCCGGGGACCGGCCGAAAGCCGCGGTCGACCGCCACGACGGTCACCGACTCTACCTCCGTAGTCCCGTTGGCGGAGAGGATCGTGTGGGAGGTGTGGATCGGCACCCCCAGGCGGGCGAGCTTGTCGCGGTGGACCTTGTACCCGCCGCACTCCGGGAGCGCCTCGACTAACCCGACGACCCCGATCCCCGCCTGCAGGGCGTGGTAGCCTGCAATGAGGCCCACATTCCCGCCGCCGACGATGAACAGCCGCCTCGCTGGCCGGACGAGGTCGCGGTTTGCCAGGGTCTGGAACGCACCGGCGCCGTACACGCCCGGGAGCGTGTCCCCGCGGAAGACGAGCGACTTCTCCCGCGCCCCGGTCGCAACGAGGAGGACCTGCGGCTCGACGAGCACGTACCGGCGGCCTCCGCGCAGGATCCCGACCTTCCTGTCGCTGAACACGGCGAGCGCGGTGCTGCCCGTCCAGACACTGATCCGGTCGCGCGCGCGGACCTCCCCCGCCAGGCAGGCCGCGATCTCGATTCCCCGCGTCCCGGCGTACACCGCGTCGCGCGAGCCGAAGAACCGGTGGGTCTGCAGGACGAGCTTTCCCCCCA
>CAZBWD010000038.1:0-9277 GCA_964495585.1 uncultured Thermotogae bacterium | reverse complement strand
ACCGCGTCGCGCGAGCCGAAGAACCGGTGGGTCTGCAGGACGAGCTTTCCCCCCAGCCATTCCTTGTCGTCCACGAGCAGGCTCTTCACCCCGTGGTCGGCGAGCTCGATCGCGGCGGACATCCCGGCCGGACCGCCGCCGAGGATCAGGACCGGGACGCGGAGCGTCTCGATCTCCCGCATCGCCGGGGCGTGGGTCACCTGCGGGAGGACCGGCAGGCCGTCGAGCGGCTCGACCCGCATCCCCTCCCGGACGAGCGCCATGCACGCCTTTACAGGGACCCCGTCGGCGATCACCATGCACTGGGCACACTGGCCGTTGGCGCAGAAGATCCCCTGCGGCGCCCCGTCCTTGCGGTGGTGGCCGAAGATGCGCACCCCGTTGGCAAAGAGCGCTGAGGAGATCGTCTCTTTCGCCCTGGTACGAAAGGTGAGCCCCTGCCAGGTGAACGGGATCTCCTCGACCGGTTTGACGCCGAGAATCGGATGCCGGGTAATTCGGTGTTCTGTCATCGTCTCCTTGCTCACCTTCGAAGCCCACCCACTCTGTGGAATACTACCCCTCGCTTCGCGCCGCCGCCAGATCGAACCCCGCTGGAAACGGGTCGCCCTCCGTGAGAAGAAGCGTACTCATTGCCGTCACGTACGCGGACCCGCGAATGGTCGGAACGATCGCCGGAAGCTTTCCGACGCGGGTCGTGCCGACGATCCGGCCGATGAACTCCGTGTCGAGCAGGCTCCGATAGCGGTAATCCTCCCCCTCCCGCAGACGGCCGTGAGCATGGAGGAACGCCATCTTGGCGCAGGTTCCGGTCCCGCACGGGGAGCGGTCGACCTGCCCACGGCCGAAGATGACGATGTTCCGCGGCGGATCCCCCTCCGCGTAGAACTCCACGAGCTCGACCGGAAGCCTCTCACCGGTCGAGGGGTGCCGGAACGCGAAGCGTTCGTTCAGTCCGCGGCGGAGCGCCATCCCCTGCCCGATCAGGCGCGGGAGGCCGGCCGAATCCAGGTCGAGCCCGACCGCTCCAGCCTCGACGAGGGCGAACAGGTTCCCGCCGTAGGCCAAGTGGACCGAGACCCCGTCCCAATTCACGGTCTCAAGGAAGAACGCGGGCACGTTGCGTACGGTGACCACGCGGACGGCGCCGCCCCCTGCCTCCACGCGGCAGGCAACGAGCCCGGAGGGGGTGTCGATGAGGACCTCCTCCCCGCCGATCCGACCCAGCGTCCAGAGGGCGGTCACCGCACCGATCGTCCCGTGGCCGCACATTCCGAGGGTCCCGCCGTTGTCGATGAACAACAGACCGACCTGTGCTTGAGGATCGACCGGCGGGGTGACGACCGCCCCGAACAGGTCGGGATGACCGCGCGGCTCGCGCAGGAGGAAGCCGCGCCACGCCTCCCCGTGCGCCTCGAGGTAGGCGCGGCGCTCGGCCATCGTCTCGCCGGGGATCGGCGGCAGGCCGTCGAGGACGACCCGTGTCGGTTCACCGGCGGTGTGCGTGTCGACGACCTGTACGTAGCGCTCGATCCTCATCCCTGCGGCTCCTCCATCAGATGCTCCACGGGCACGTAGTCCCGGTCATAGCCGAAGTAGCGCGGCCCGAAGGTCGCGATCCCCGCGGGGGTTCGCATCCGCTCGTGCGCCGGGAGGAGGATCACGGCGCCGCGGTAGCCGTAGCGCACGATGTCCGTGCGGATCGGCTCCCCGGTCGCCGGATCGAGGATGCAGATCAGGTCGGGTGGGGTGCAGCGGATCTCCCCGTCGATCTCTGCGGTCAGCCACTCGTTCTGGAAGTCGATCCGCGCGCTGCGCCCTTTGAAGACGTCGATCCCCTCCATCGTGATCCGCCCCAGGGAGAAGCCCTTCGTCTTCTCCGCCCCGAACTCGCGGTCGATATCGACGATCTTGCCCTGGAAGGCGAGGTAGCCGCCAGCGAGATCGAGGACCTCGTTCACCGGATCTTTATGCACCTTGCGCGCGGTGAACACCCGCCGGCCGAGCTCCCAGGCCATGGAGATCGAGTGGAGGATCGCGGTGTCCTTCAACTGCCGGCCGGTCATCGGATACCCGGCGATCCACGAGATCCCGCCGTAGGCCATCGCTGCGTTGCGGATGATCCGCTCGGTGAGTAGGGCGTCGGTCGCGTCACAGATCGTCACATGCCCCTTCTCGTCCGCGGCGGCCGTGGGTGCGGGCGAGACCCCGTGTACGTAGAACGACGTCATCTGCAACTCGGGGAAGGCGCGGCCCATCCCGTCGGCGTCGATCACCGGAACCCCCACTGCGCCCGCGACGGCCATCGGGACCGGGGTGTTCACCCCGCCGGCCTCCGGCGGCACCACCGCCTCGATCGGTCGCCCCATGTAGCGGCGCAGCCGATCGTAGCACCAGAAGAGCTCCTGCCCGTTCGGCGGCTTCTCGGTGAGGACGAGCGCCGCGCCCAGGCACCCGGCGATCGTGGCGAGCGCCTCGTCGGGCATCGCCTCGGGATCGATCATCAGGATTTCCTTGCCCTGCTCGACGACATTGACCGCCCAGAGAAGGCCGATCTCCGGGTCCCCGCCGCCGCCGGTGGCGAGGATCGAGGCGCCGAGGGTGATCTGCGCCAGTGCCTGCTTGTCGATCACCCGGAACTCCGTCACGCCCCATTTCTCGAGTATCTCGCGCGCTCCCACCTCTCACTCCTCCCCCGGCCGCAGTCCGCGCGGCGCGGTGGTCAGCACCTCGCCGCCGCCCGCAGTCACGGCCACCATGTCCTCGATCCGCGCCGCGCCGACCCCCGGCACGTAGACCCCCGGTTCGACGGTGAGGACCATCCCCGGTTCGAGCACGGTCTCCACGCCGCGGTCAGCGATCGGCCCCTCGTGCGGTGACACGCCGATCCCGTGCCCGGTCAGGTGGGGAAACCGCTCCCCGAGCCCTGCGGCTTCGATCACCGCTCTTGCCGCGCGGTCCACGTCCCCCGCGGACACGCCCGGACGGACCGCGGCGATCCCGGCGTCGTGCGCCGCCCGTGCGACCTCGAACAGGCGCTCCTGCTCGCGAGAGATTGCGCCCACGGCGAAGGTCCGCGTGATGTCCGAGCAGTAGCCCTCGTAGATCGCGCCCATGTCGAGGAGCGCAAGCTCCCCGGTGGAAAGCGGTTTCTGCGAGGAGAACCGTTGCGGGAGCCAGGCGTTCTTCCCGGACATGAGAAACGGCTCGAAGGAGGCTCCTTCCCCACCGGCTTGCCCGATCAGATGCTCAGTCCAGGAGGAGAGCTCCGCCTCACGGACGCCGGGGCGGATCGCCTGCTGGACCTGTTCCATCACGCGGCTCGCGATCCCGGCGGCCCGGTGCAGCGCCTCCAGCTCCTCCGGCGACTTGATGAGCCGCAGCCCCGCGGTCAGGTCGCGGGTATCGAGGAAGCTCGTTTCCTGGCCGGCCAGCGCCCTGAGCGCGTCCGCCTGGGCCAGGGTCAGCGTGTCTCGCTCGACTCCGATCCGTCGTCGCCGACCGGCGAGCAGCGGCCGAACCGCTTCGAGCGGGTTCGGAGTGTCCTCGGGGAACGGGATTACCCGCTCGATCCAGCTGTCCTGCCGGGCGCGGTCGAGGTCGAGCCGCGCCACGATGTGCGCCAGCCCCCCGTCCGGGGAGACCGCGAGAACTGAGCTCACGAGCCGGTTCACCCGAAACCCCGTGAAGTACCGGATGTTGTCGCGATCGAACAACAGGACAAGGTCGAGTCCGCGCTCTTCCATCCCTTCGACCAGCGCCTGGACGCGGCACCTGTAGCGCGCGCACGGGTTAGAGGTATCCACGGATCGCCCTCTCCTCCTCGGGGTTCACGAGGTACACCGTCTTCGGGACACGGGACTCGATGCTCGAGTCGGCCTGACTCGCCAGCTCCAGGATGAGCATCCGCTCGACGAGGACCGACAGCAATCGATCCGCCTTCTCTTGTGGGTAGCCGAGCCGTTCCTCGAGGGTGGTCCGCTCGATGTACGGGCTTGCGACGATCGCTGCGAGGATCTCCCGGTAGCGGGGGTCAGAATTGATGAGCGCCTTCAGTTTCATGGTTTCTTCACCTCCTGGAGAGGTTCAGTTCCTCGACCGGGACGTAGTCCAGGTCGTAGCCGAAGTGTCGCGGCCCGAACAGCGCAATTCCCTTGGGCGTTCGCATCCGCTCGTGCGCGGGAATGAGGACGATCGTGCCGCGGTAGCCGTACTTCATGATGTCGGTACGGATCGGCTCGCCGGTCTCCGTATCGAGGATCGCGATGAGGTCCGGAGGCAGGCAGAGGATCTCCCCGTCGACCCGCAGGCTCAGCCACTCGTTCTGGAAGTCGAGGGAGGCGGTCTTCCCTTTGTCTTTGTCGATTCCCTCCAGGCTCACCGTTCCCAGGGTGAACCCCTTGTTCGTCTCCGAGCCGAAGTCGCGGTGGATGTCAATGATCTTCCCCGAGAAGACGCGGAACCCCTCCACCTCTCGCTCCTTCCGGAGGCTCTTCAGGAGCTCCGCGATCGGGTCGAGGTGCTGGGTGCGTGCCCGCATCACCGCGCGGCCGACGGCCCAGGCGATGCTCTGCGAGTTGAGGATCGAGGTGCGCTTCATCTGCTTTCCGGTCAACGGATAGGTCGCGATCCACGAGATCCCGCCGTAGGCCATCGCCGCCCGGCGGGCAAGGGTCTCGGCGAGCACGTCGTCCTCTCCGGTGTCGATCACCGTGACGTTCTGGCGGTTGTCCACGGAGACCGTGGGCGAGGCGTGCACCCCGTGCGTGACCCAGGAGGTCATCTGCAGCTCGGGGAAGGCGCGGTTCATCCCGTCGACGTCAATTACCGGGATCCCCCGCTCTCCCGCCGCGGCGTAGGCGACTGGCGAGTTCACCCCGCCGCACTCGATGGGGATCGTCGCCTGGATCGGCCGGCCGAGGTAGCGTTCGAGCCGGCCCAAAGCGAGGTTCAGGACCTCGCCGCTCGGCGGCTTCTCCGTGAGGACGAGCGCCGCGCCCAGACAGGCGGTGCTCGCCGTCTGGATCTCGTCGGGGACGTCCATCGGGTCGACCATCAGGATCTCCTTGCCCTCGTCGAGGACCTTGTAGGTCCACAGAAGCCCGATCTCCGGGTCGCCCCCTCCGCCCGTGGCGAGGATCGAGGCGCCGAGGGTGATCTCACTGATCGCCTGCTTGTCGATCGGGCGGAACGCCTTGACCTCCCACTCCGCGAGGATCTCGCGCGCACCCTTCTTGGACCGGCTCATCGCAGCACCTTCCCTTTCACGCGGATGCAGATCTTCTCGCGCTTGCCGGGCATGTAGGTGAATGGGATCTCCTCGACGTCGATCACCTCGACCGTCTCGCGGATCGCTCCGGCGGACTCCGCGTTGTCCACGGCGTGCGACGTGACCTGTGCAATCGCCCGGTCCCGGTCCTCCACGGCAAGGTCGACGACCCCCTCGGCGTAGGCCCCGATCTCGGCGATCGTCGTGCCGACCGCCCCACCCACCTCGAAGTGGTCCGGGCTCAGGACCTCGCTGACCCCCGCGATCCGCTCCTTGGGGACGACCATCGCCCCGCCGCCGATGAAGATCGCGGGGACCGGCTCCGCCGTGGTCTTCATCTTGTCGATCGCCTCCTCGATCGTCGCCTTCACCGCCGCCCACGCGTTCTCCACGAGCCGGCGCGATAAGGCCTCGATCTTGTCGGGGTGGGTCACGAAATCGGTCTTGAACACGGCGAGCCGTTCGGTGAGCTTGCCCATCGCCACGGCGGTGTCGTGCACCGTCAAGAGCGGTCCGCCGAACGACTTTCCGAGGCGCACAAGGTTGTAGCCCACGCTCTCTGGGCCGAGCCCGGTGACGCGATCCCCATCGGTCTTCACGATCGTCCCCCCGCCGAGGGCGATGGAGAGCAGGTCCGGGCAGCGGATGTTCGTCTTCACCCCGCCGATCGTGACGGTGATCGACGACTCCCGCGGGAACCCCTTGACGATGTACGCCACGTCGGTGGAGGTCCCGCCGATGTCGACCACCACGCCGTCCTCGATCCCCGACAGGTATACCGAGCCGCGGACGCTCGCCGCCGGGCCAGAGGCCACGGTGAAGATCGGGTAATCCACGGCATAGTCGGCGGACATGACGCTGCCGTCGTTCTGCACGATGAACAGGGGGGCGGCGATCCCGCGTTCCTTGACCGCGGCGCGCAGGGAGTTCACCGCCCGCTGCATCACCGTGATCACGGCGGCGTTGAGGATCGCCGAGTTCTCCCGTTCAAGCAGAGAGATCGTGGCGATCCGGTGTGATAGGGTAATCGGGATCCCGTCGCCGAGCACGTCCCGCGCGATCCCCGCGGCCTGTTCTTCATGGTCGGCGATGATCGGCGAGAAGACGCCGGTGATCGCCACCGAGTCGACGCGGCCCTTCATCGACCGGCAAGCAATCTCGATCGCCTGCTTGTCCAGGGGGACGATGTCCCGACCGTCGTACTCCGACCCCCCGCGCACGACGTGCACGAGCTCGTGCCCGCCGATCGCCTCCTTCAGGTCCTCCGGCCACCCGGTGAGCGGTGGAATCGCCGTTGTCGCCGGCGCGCCCAGGCGGAAGATCCCGACCTGATTGAGGTTCCGCCGCTCGATCAGGGCGTTGGTCGTGTGGGTGGTCCCCAAGGACACCATCGCGACCTGGCGCGGATCGACGCTGGAGCCCGAGAGCACCGCGTCCAACGCCTCGACGATCCCGCCGGTCACGTCCTGCGTGGTCAGCGACTTCGCCTTGGCGAGCACCTCCCGGCCCTTCATGAGCACGCCGTCGGTGAAGGGCCCCCCGACGTCGAACCCGACCCGCAACTGTCCGTCTGCCATGCCTACCCCCACAGTCCCGAGATCCCGTACTGCTTCGCGAGTTTCCACTGCCCGATCTCCTGCGCCGGCGGGGACTGGTAGCCGTAGACCTTGCTGTGCGACCAGTCGAACCGCTCCCGCAGGTCCACGAGGAACTCCGCGTACTTCAGCGGGGCGAGGACCGCGTCGATCACCGGGACGCCGAGTTCCGCCTGGAGCTCCCGGTAGAACCCGAACTCGATCGTGCATCCGAGGACGATGACCTCCGCGCCGTCGACCTCCACCGCCTCGCGCGCCGCCTCGCGCATCCGTCGCGCCGTCTCCTTGGGGTCCTTCTGGAACTCGTAGACCCCCATCTCGAGGGACTTGAACGAGGCGAGTTGGTCGGTGAACCCGTACTTCACGACGTTCTCGTGCATCTTCGGGATCCACTTCTTGCGGCCGACGAGCACGGAGAACGTGTGGCCGAGCGTCGTGGCGATGTGCATCGCGGCCTCGGCCGGCGCGGTGACGACGAGACGCTCCGTGATCTCCCGCGCCTCGCGCAGGCCCGGGTCGTAGAAGCAGCCGATCACCGCGGCATCGTAGCCGTCGAGCTCCGCCCGGCGCACGACGTGAAGCGTATCCGCGAGGACGAGCGCCTCATAGTAGTGGTACTCGAGGTGCATCGGCCCCTTGTCGAGCGACACGACCTCAAGCGTCGTCTCCGGCCGTTTCGCCGTCTCGAGGAATGCCTTGATCGGCTCGTCAAACAGGTTCGTTCCCACTGGATCGATCCACAGGATCTTGCTCATACGGTACGCCTCCTTGTTCGATTTGCGGTTCAGTTTCCTTGTGGTACTGATGGCAGCGGACGAGGTGTCCCGGCCCCACCTCCACCATGTCGGGGATGGCCTGAGAGCATCCGCCACCGACTTCGAGGCAGCGGGTATGGAACCCGCAGCCCGGCGGAACGTTGACCGGACTGGGGATTTCCCCCTCGGAGGTGATCTTCGCCGGCTTGAGCGCCTCCTCCTCGGGGAGCACGACCGGGATCGAGGAGAGGAGCATCTTCGTGTAGGGGTGAAGCGGCCGCAGGAAGAACTCCTCGGTCGGCGCCACCTCGCACAGTTTCCCCAGGTACATGATCGCGACGCGGCTCGCCACGTTGCGCATCAGGGAGAGGTCATGGGTGATGAACAGGTACGAGAGGCTCATCTCCTTCTGAAACGCGATCAGCATGTTGATGATCTTCGCCTGGATGGAGACGTCGAGCGCCGAGGTCGGCTCGTCGAGGATCACAAGATCGGGGTTCGTCGCGACCGCCCGCGCGATCGCCACCATCTGACGCTCACCGCCGCCCAGCATGTGCGGCGACTTGTACATGTAGTCGACCGGCAACTCGACCCGGGCGAGGAGTTCGGCCACCTGGTTCTTGCGGTCGCGTCGGCTGCCAAGGTGATGAACCCGCAGCGGCAGCTCGAGGATCTGCTGGATCGTCCGACGGGAGTTGAGCGAGGTGCCCGGGTCCTGGAAGACGATCTGGATCGAGCGCTTCAGCCGCTTGGGGCGTTTGGAGACCGGGCGCGAGATGTCCTTGCCGCGGAAGCGGATCTCTCCGGAGCTCGGCGCGTGCAAGCCGACTACCGTGTAGGCGACCGTGCTCTTCCCAGAGCCGGACTCCCCGACCAGGCCCAGCGTCTCGCCCTCCGCCACGGAGAACGACACCTCATCCACGGCGCGGACCGTGCCGCGGGAGGTGATGAAGAACTTGCGCAGCCTGTCAACGGCGAGGATCGGCTCAGTCATCGGTCTCACCTCCGTACAGGAAACAGGCGACGCCGTGGTCGTCCCCCTGCCCGATACGCGCCGGCATCGACGTGCTGCAGATCTCCATCGCCTGCCGACAGCGGGGGTGGAACCGGCAACCGGTCGGCGGATCGAGGTACTCTGGGATCCGCCCGGCGATCCCCTCCGGGATCCCGCCGCCGGTCAGTTTCGGCAGCGCGGCCATCAGGCCAAGCGTGTAGGGGTGCAGCGGCTTGGCGAACAGCGCCTCCTTGCGGGCGTCCTCGACGATCCCGCCCGCGTACATCACGTAGACCCAATCAGCGAGCTCGCGCACGACGCCCAGACTGTGGGTGATGAAGATGACCGCCGTGCCGTGGCGCTCGACGAGCTCGTTTAGGAGCCGCAGAACCTGGTCCTGGATCGTCACATCGAGCGAGGTCGTCGGCTCATCGGCGATCAGGAGTTCCGGCTCGGTGGAGAGCGCCATCGCGATGCACACCCGCTGGCGCATCCCGCCGGAGAGCTGCACCGGATAGTTGGTAAAGATCCGCTCCGCGTCCGGCAGTTTCACCTCCCGCAGGACGCCGACCGCCCGGTTGCGGATCGCCTTGTGGGAAAGGGACTCGTGGGACCCGTAGCGGATGACCGACGTCAGCTGGTCCCCGACCGTAAACACCGGGTT
>CAZBWD010000037.1:0-12713 GCA_964495585.1 uncultured Thermotogae bacterium | reverse complement strand
AGCCACGGGAGGTCCGGATCGACGGCGGCCAC
Organism: uncultured Thermotogae bacterium; assembly: GCA_964495585.1. Classification (GTDB taxonomy): domain Bacteria; phylum Bipolaricaulota; class Bipolaricaulia; order UBA7950; family UBA9294; genus CAZBWD01. Next base: position 12,681 of record CAZBWD010000037.1, on the reverse strand, counting down.
CGCCTGCGCGGCCGCGGGATCGGTCAGGCCGACGACCAGGCCGATCTGCGCGGGAAATTGCCGCGCGATGTCGCGGCCGAGCTCAGCCGCGCGGACGGAAACCGCCGGCTGGCCGTGTCCGGCGATCGCGGCGGCGGCGGGGTTCGATGGCGCGCAGAGCAGGAATACGAACCCGCCCGCCTCGACGAACGGCAGCACCGCGTCCTGCCCGGTGTAGGGGACGACCGTCACGGCGTCGGCGCGGAGGCGATCGAACGCCGCCTCCGCGTAAGCCGCGGCGGAGGACGCGATGTCGCAGCGCTTGGCGTCGAGGATGACCGGCCGGTCCGCGGCGTGCACGCGGCGGATCACCTCGACGAGCGCGTCCATCCCGCGGGGGCCGAGCGCCTCGAAGAACGCGCTGTTCGGCTTGTAGACGCAGGCATGGGCTGCGGTCTCGTCGATGATCCGGGAGAGGAAGTCGCGCACCCCCGCCGGATTCCCGGCGTAGCGCGGCGGGATCCGGTCGGGATGCGGGTCCAGTCCGACGCACAGCGTCCCCCCCGACTCAGCAATGGATCGTTTAAGCCTGTTTGCGAACATCGATCCCTCCGTGGTGTGCGGCGCCCGTCAGGGTCTCCACCGACGGGATGCCGCGGTCGTCCATCCACTGTTCGAGTTGCGCACCGAGCCGCGAGGGGAGCCGCGGGTCGAGCATGAACCCGAACCCGATCCCGACGAGGTCGGCCCCGGCAAGGAGCATCTCCACGGCCCCGCCGACATCGACCACGCCTCCGGTTCCCACGATCACCGCGCCCGGGAACGCCCGCCGCGCCTCGAACACCCGTGCCAGGGCGATCGGGAAGATCGCTGGACCGCACAGTCCCCCGGTCTCGCGGTGGAGGAACGGCCGTCCGGTCTTCCGGTCGATCCGCATCCCGCGGACCGCGTTGATGAGCGTGAGTCCCGCAGCACCCGCGTCGAGCGCTGCGCCCACGGCATGGAGCATGCGCGGGGAATCCCCGGGCAGCTTGGCGAGGACAGGCACCCGCGCCGCGCCGACGGCCGCACCGACCACCGCGCGCACGGCGTCGACATCGTCAGCCACCGCCGCGTCGTCCGCATTTGGACAGCTCAGGTTCACCTCGAGCGCGTCGATCTCGGGTCGGCCTGTGAGCAGGGCAGCCATCTCGGCCATCCGGCGGGGATCGGAGGAGGCAATGCTTCCGATCCGCCGCGTCGGCAGATCGGCGAGGAGCGGGAGCGTATCAGCCACGAACGCTTCGCAGCCCGGGTTTTCCAGGCCGATCGAGTTGAGCAGCCCCGCGGGGCAGTCGACGAGCCGTGGCTGCGGGTTTCCGGTGCGCGGCTCCGGAGTGAGCGTCTTCAGGGTCACCGCCCCGACCCGTGCCGCCTCCGGATCGGCGAGGACCTCCGTCCCGGTGCCGGCCGGTCCCGAGGCGAGCACGATCGGGTTGCGGAACACGAGCCCGAGCCGTCGCACCGTCAGGTCCGCCACGAGAGCTCCCGCGCGGGGAAGATCGGACCGTCCCTGCAGACCCGGCGCATCCCGCGGGTCGTCTCGATGCTGCATCCCAGGCAGGCACCGATGCCGCAGCCGATGCGCGTCTCCAGGGAGACGTAGACCTCCGGATCGCCGGGGTACCGCGCGGCCAGCGCGGCGAGCATCGGCTCCGGGCCGCAGGCGATCAGGCCCGTGCCCGGTGCCCGCCGGGCCGCTGCAACGGTGTCCGCCTGACGGCCGTCGCGCTCCTCGATCACCAGATCCTCTCCCGGGAAGAGACCTGCCGCGTCGGTGGCCCGGAATCCGAACACGCTGTCCGCAACGAGCTCCGGGCATCGTTCGCGGAAGTGGAGGAGCGCGCCGACCCCGGAGCCGCCGCCGGCGAGCAGATACCGCCGGTCGTGTGGGATCCGGTCGATGTACGGGACACCGTACGGCCCGCGGACCTCGACCGCCGTCCCCAGTGAGCAGCCGCCGAGTTCCTCGCGCACGATCCCCTGAAGCTTGATCAAAAGCTCGATCTCGCCCGCCCCTGCCCGCAGCGGCGAGAACGCGCGCGGCAGGGTCGCCCGTCCCGCCATCCGGAGCAGGACGAACTGCCCGGCCCCGACCTCGGCGAACCCCTCAGGAAGCTGCAGGCAGAGCCGGGCGTAGCCTCCTGCGCGTCGCCGCTCGATCACCGCTGCGCTGACCCAAGAAAAGAGCGACCCGGCATGGGTCGCCACCCGTGACATCGCCTGTGTCACCCGATACCCCCTCACTTCTGGTCATCGGGATGAAATGTTACCCCAGGACGGGCGGTCGGCGCAAGCCGATCGCCCCCGGCGCGAGGGATCGGACCTGCTTCTCGGTGACGCGCCCCCATGACTGCGGAGGCGGCCTTGACCAGCACGAGCGTGGATCTCATGCTCTGTTCTTGGGTGAATCCAAATTCTAACGACTGCAGTTTGAAACTTCTTATGGGATGGCATAGAATGGATGTATTGCTGGACATGAAAGTGGGAGACGCCTTCCCATGACGGGTCATGGCGAGAGGCGGCCCGCGCCGGGTGTACACACGGATGGAGGGGTTCCCGGAATGACCGATCGGCCGCCGCCTGATGACACGAACCCAACGGATCTCGCGCTCCTCGCCTACGTGCGCTCTCCGGAGGGCGGGGATGCCGAGTTGGCGGACCTCCGAGGCGGATTCGAGGCCTTCTGCACCGCCCACGGGTACTCCCTTGCTGGGGTGGTGTACGAAGAGCCGGCCAAGGCTTCGAAGCTGTTCGAGGAGCGGCCCGGGGGTCGGGAGGCGCTGCGGCTCATCCGGGAGGGAAGGGCACAGGGGATCCTCGTCTGGGAGCTGGATCAAGCGTTCTCCTCCGTCGCGGACGCGGTGGCGACGCTCGAGCGGTGGGCCGAAGAGGGGGTCGCCTTCGTCTGTGTTGCGTTCGCGCGCGGTGGACCGCTGATCCTTCATGGGGAGAACGGCGAGCAGGCCGCGCTGGCCGATGTCTTCTCCGGCCTGGGCCGGTTTCACCGCAGGGTGGTCGCGCGGAAGGTCCGGGCGCAGCTCGAAACGAAGCGGTCGCGGGGAGAGTGGTTGGGCCGCGTCCCGTACGGGTTCACCGTGGTGGAGGGACGGCTTGTCGAGGATCCCCTCCAGATGAAGCGGATCGTCGAGATGAAGCGGGCCCACCGCCGCGGGAAGTCCTACCGGGAGATCGCGGCGCGGTTTGAGGTCTCGGTCGCCACCGCCCACCGGCTCGTCAAGACGGACCTGCGCCTCTTGAAACGCGGGCGGGTCGCCCCGCGCAGGGGGACACCTCCTGGCCTCGGTCCATCGCCCGGTGGGATCGCCCGACCACCGGCCTGAACCTGCTCCCGAAAGGAGGAGAAATGGCCCAGCGTCTCTTGATCGTCTCCAACCGGCTTCCGGTGCAGGTTGTACGCCGCGCCGGGAAGCTGCGCTTCAAGCGGAGCGTCGGCGGCCTCGCCACGGGGCTCGGCTCGTACTACGCTTCGACGGAGAGCCTGTGGATCGGCTGGCCCGGGGTGTCCGCGGACCGGCTCAAGACGTCCGATCGGCAGGACATCGTGCGCCAGCTCGAGGGGGAGGCATGCCTGCCGGTCTTCCTCTCCGGGCAGGACGTGAAGCACTACTACTATGGGTTCTGCAACAACACGCTCTGGCCGCTGTTTCATTACTTCCCCCTGTACACGACCTACGAGGAGCGGCACTGGGAGGCGTATTGCCGCGTGAACGAGGCGTTCTGCGACGCGGTGGTCGAGGCGGTGCGACCGGACGACCTCATCTGGATCCAGGACTACCACCTGCTCTTGCTCCCACGGCTCATCCGCGAGCGGCTGCCGGACGCCCAGATCGGCTTCTTCCTGCATATTCCCTTCCCGTCCTACGAGCTCTTCCGGCTCCTCCCATGGCGGAAGGAGCTCTTGAGCGGGCTTCTGGGCTCGGACCTCATCGGCTTCCACACCTACGACTATGTCCGGCACTTCCTGAGTACCGTGCGCCGCCTGTTCGGCCACGAACACACCTTCGGCCGGGTCGCGGTGGGAAACCGTGTCGTGAAGGCCGAGGCGTTCCCGATGGGAATCGACTACGCGCGCTACGCGACCGCCGGGGAGGACCCGGCGGTGAAGGCCCAGGCGCGCCGGATCCGTGAGGAGCTGGGGGATCGGGCGCTCATCCTCTCCGTCGACCGGCTCGACTACACCAAGGGGATCCTCCAGAGGCTGGAGGACTACGAGCGGTTCCTCACGGCGAATCCAGATTACAGGGAGCGCGTGGTCCTCATCCTGGTTGTTGCGCCGTCCCGCACCCGCGTGGAGAACTACCGCCAGCTCAAGCGGCAGGTCGACGAGCGGGTGGGCGCGATCAACGGGCGGTACGGCAGCGTGGGCTGGGTCCCGGTGTGGTACCTCTACCAGACGCAGGCCTTCGTCCCGCTGCGGGCGCTGTATGAGGTGGCGGACGTCGCGTTGGTCACGCCGCTGCGGGATGGGATGAACCTCATCGCCAAGGAGTTCGTGGCGAGCCGGACCGACGGGACCGGGGTGCTCGTGCTGAGCGAGATGGCCGGTGCGGCGAGCGAGCTCGGGGAGGCGCTGCTCGTGAACCCGATGAACCGGGTGGAGGTCGCCGATGCCCTCCAAGCGGCGCTTGCCATGCCCAAGGAGGAGCAGATCGCGCGCAACCGCGCCATGCAGGCGCGGCTGCGCCGCTACAACGTGGTCCGCTGGGCAAGCGAGTTCATCGAGCATCTGCTTGCGATCCGCCGGGTTCAGGAAGAGCTTCTCGCCTCGGTCATTGGGCCGGAGGAGCGCACGCGGCTGATCGCGGACTACCGCGCCGCACGCCGCCGGCTGATTCTCCTCGACTACGACGGCACGCTTGTTCCGTTTGCCGACCGGCCGGAGCTGGCCGCGCCGGATCGGCGGGTGAAAAAGCTCCTCGCGACGCTCTGTGCGGACACGAAGGATGAGGTGGTCGTCGTGAGCGGGCGCGATCGCGGGACGCTGGACGACTGGCTGGGGGACCTCGACGTTGGCCGGATCGCGGAGCACGGTGTGTGGGTGAAGGAACGCAGAGGGGGCTGGCAGACCGTCGCGCCGCTTCGGAATGCGTGGAAGGCGGAGGTTCGCCCAATCCTCGAGCTCTACACCGACCGGACCCCAGGCGCGCTCATCGAGGAGAAGGAATACTCGCTCGTCTGGCACTACCGACGGGTCGATCCGGCACTCGCGGGGGTGCGGGCGATGGAGATCAAGGAGACCCTACTCCAGTTCACTTCGAACCTTGCGCTCGAGGTGCGGGAGGGCAGTCGCACGATCGAGATCAAGAACACGGGAATCGATAAGGGCCGCGCCGTCGCCCGGTGGCTGGGTAAGTCAAGCTGGGAGTTCGTCCTCGCGATCGGCGACGACTGGACCGACGAGGACACGTTCCGCGCTCTGTCGGACTCCGCCTACTCGATCCGGGTCGGCCTCGCCCCGAGCACCGCCCGCTTCAACGTGGAGTCGATCGACGACGTCCGACAACTCCTCTCCGACCTCGCTTCCTCCTCCCGCCCCGAGCGGCCCTAGCCGCGCGTCCGCTGTGCGGGACACCCGGCGATCGCGTACGATGACCGTCAACCCGTGACCGGCGCCTGGACGGTCCCGGCCGGCCCGACGCCATCCGGAAGAACGCGCAGGGAGGACAGCGTGAACACCAAAGAGATCATGCAGCTTTCGCTTCGTCTTTCCGTGCTCGACGAGGTGCCGAGCGACAGCGCGATCTACTGTCCGGGCACGGACGTGCGCCGCGTCCTCATCGGGATCGACATTGGCGCGTCCGAACTCGCGCTGGCCAAGGAGAGTGGGTTCGACCTCGCGCTTTCCCACCATCCAATGGGCGGCACGGCGTTCGTCGACTTTCATCACGTGGTCGAGCGGCATGTGGGGCAGCTCGAAGCGGCCGGTGTGCCGCACGACGAGGCCGCTGAGGCGGTCGTCGGCCTGGTCGAGGAGGCCCGCATCCGGAACCGCAGCCGCAACTACGACCACGCCCCGTCGATCGCTCGCCTGCTCGACATCGCCTACATGAACATTCACACGCCGCTCGACGAGATCGGCTGCCGACGGATGGCGCGGGCGGTGGCGACGCTCGCGCCGACCGACACGGTTGCTGACCTGATCACGCGCCTGCGGGAGAGCTTCGGCGAGTTCCGAAACGCCCTCACCCCGATCGAGCCGCTCGTCGGGGCGCTCGGCAGTCCGCTGGGCCGGATTGTCGTGTCCCACGCCGCGGGGACGAACGGCGGATACCGGATCGCCAAGGCGTACTTCGACCACGGCGTGGACACCGTGATCTACATCCACTGCCTGCCCTCCGACGTCCGCCGGCTGCGGGAGGAGTTCCCGCAGGGCAAGAACCTGGTCGTCACCGGGCACATCGCCAGCGACTCCGTGGGAATCAACCCGTTCATCGACGCCCTGCGCGGGGAGGAGATCGAGGTGACGGCGATCACCGGAATCGTCCCGGGATAGCGGCCTTGCCGGCGTCGCGGAAAAGTAAGGAGATCCAGTGAACCCGGCGATCCTCGCGGTGCGGGACCTCTGCAAGACATACGCCTCGCACGACCTGTTCGACGGACTGTCGCTGACCTTCCACGCGCAGGAGAGGGTTGGGCTGATCGGTCCGAACGGCGCCGGCAAGTCGACCCTGCTTCGCATTCTCGCCGGGATCGAGCCCGCGGACGCGGGAGTCGTTGAACGGGCGAAGGGCGCCCGTGTCACCTACCTCCCGCAGATCGACGCCTTCTCCGCCGGGGCGACCGTGGAAGGGGCGCTGCGGTCCGCGCTCGCCGCACTCCCGCTCGAAGGCTACGAGCGGCCGGTTCGCGCCCGCAAGATGCTGCGCCGCCTCGGGTTCGAGAACGGGGAAACGCTGGCCGAGAGCCTCTCCGGCGGCTGGCGCAAACGGCTCGCCGTCGGGTGCCGGCTGGTGCAGGACCCTGACCTCCTGCTGATGGACGAGCCGACGAACCACCTCGATTTCGATGGGATCGACTGGTTGGAGCGGTTCCTCGAGCGCTCGCCGGTCGCCTGCGTTGTCACGAGCCACGACCGCGCCTTCCTGGAGCGGGTGGCCCAGCGGGTCGTCGAGATCAACCCGCGCTACCGAGGCGGCTACTTCAGCGTCAGCGGGCACTACAGCGACTTCCTCGAGAAGCGGGAGGCGTTCCTCGAGGCGGAAGACGGGGAGCGAAAGGCGCTCGCTGCCAACGTCCGCCGCGAGGTCGAGTGGCTGCGGCGCGGACCCAAGGCTCGCGGCACCAAGGCGTCCTACCGGATCGAGGAGGCGAAGGAGAAGATCGAGCGGCTGTCCGAGTCGCGACGCCGCCAGCACAAGGACGCCGACCTCGAGCTCGACTTCGCGGCGAGCGGACGCAAGACGCAGGATCTCATCGTGGCGCAGGGGATCGCGAAGGCGTTCGGTGCGCGGCGCTTGTTTCAGGAGCTCGATGTGTACGTCGGGCGGGGATCACGACTGGGGATCGTAGGGAACAACGCGACAGGGAAGACGACGCTTCTCCGCGTGCTGTTGAAGGCGCTTTCCCCGGACGCAGGGATCCTGCGGCATGCCGCCGGTCTGCGCGTCGCCGTGTTCGACCAGCGCCGGGATCAGCTCGATCCCGACGAGCGGCTGCGGCGGGCGCTTTCTCCGAGCGGCGACGTGGTCTCCTACCTCGGACGCGGCATGCACATCATCCCGTGGGCGAAGCGGTTCGGCTTCCGCCCGGACCAGCTCGAGACCCCGGTGGGGGAGCTCTCCGGGGGAGAGCAGGCGCGCGTGTTGATGGCGCTCATGCTCCGCGAGCCGGTGGACGTCCTGATGCTCGACGAGCCGACGAACGACCTCGACATCGGGTCGGTCGAGGTCCTCGAGCGGGCGCTCCTCGAGTTCCCGGGCGCCGTCGTCCTGATCTCCCACGACCGGCAGATGTTGGATACCGTGTGTACCGATCTCGTCGGCCTGCATGGCGACGGCCGGTGGGGAAACTACGGGAGCGTCATCCAGTGGGAGGAGGCCGAGAACCGCCACAAGACGGAATCTGATGAATCCAACGCCGCACCGGACGAGTCGCATCCCGGGAAGCGCCCGGTGACGCGCCCCAAGCGATCCGGACTCTCGTACCACGAGAAGCAGGAGTGGGAGGGGATGGAGGAGCGAATCCTGGCTGCCGAGAAGGAGGTCGCCCGCCTGCAGGCGCAGCTCGACGACCCCGCCATGGCGAGCGACCACGAGCGACTGCAGGCCGCCTTCGAGGCGCACCGCGCCGCGCGGGCGCACCTCGAGGCGCTGTTTGGCCGTTGGGAGGAACTCGAGGCGAAGAAGGGCGTCGAGTAGTGTCGTCACCGGACGCTCGCGAACGGCCTGGGGATCTACGCCTCCGCCCACAGAGCAAGGGGTCTTGTTCCATGCGGCAAGAAACAAGGTAGACCCCACGTCTTTGCGAAGCCAAACCAGTCAAGGATTCTGACGTAGCGGGCGATGGCGGCCTCGCTGTTGCGGCAGAAATGCTCGAAGTAAAGGTCTGACCCCGGCAAGTGGATCAGCTTGCCGATCATCTGGCGGGTGGCGAGCTGCACGCCCACGTACACGGCGATCGCCACGGCGAGGAGACCGAGAAACCAGCCCACCACCATCCAAAGGCCGTGCGTCAATCCCGAACCCCACATCATGACTCCTCCTTTGTGACTGCATGCAGATTTTCTCCACAGTTAATCCTACCCCACCTGGGGTGGGGTAATCGTGGAGGCAGTGTGTTCATCCTGTGAGTCCGTGACTCCCAGGACCCCGGGCCGGCCGAGGCCCTGGGCGATCCACGGGATCGGTCAAAGGTGAAGATCCCCGAGCGCCTCTCGCAGGACCGCAGCCGAGCGGCGAAGCGCTCCATCCTCTTCGGGCGAGAGAGGGAGGGGAAGGACCCGCTCGACCCCCACGCTGCGCACGACGGCCGGAAGGCTCAGGTAGAGCTCACCGAGCCCGTAGGATGTCGGCACCAGGGTGGAAACCGACAGGATCGATCGCTGGTCGTGGAGGATCGCTTCGACGATCCGCCCAAGCGCCGCTGCCACCGCGTAGGTGGTGGCCCCCTTGCGGGAGATGATCTCGTAGGCTGCGTTTCGGGTCTCCTCGAAGAGCACTCTCCGGTCCTCGATGGGGAACCCGCAACCGCTGCGGTCGCAGTACTCGTCAAGGGGGATCCCCGCGACCGTCGTCCGTGACCAGACCGGGACCTCGGAGTCGCCGTGTTCGCCGATGATGTACCCGTGAATGTTGCGCGGATCCACGCTCAGATGGTCACCGAGCAGGTGCCGGAACCGTGCCGTGTCGAGGACGGTCCCCGAGCCGAGCACCCGCGCGGCGGGCAGTCCCGCGAGCTTCCAGGCCGCGTAGGACAGGAGGTCCACGGGGTTGGTCGCCACGAGGAGGATCGCTCCTGGGCTCTGCTCGACCACCCTCGGGACGACTGTCCGGAACACCTCGACGTTTCGCTGGAGCAGGTCAAGCCGGGATTCTCCCTCCCGCTGGGAGGCGCCGGCGGCGATGGCGATGATCCTTGCGCCGGAGAGATTCTCGTACTCCCCGGCACGGATCCGCACCGGGTAGGTGAGCGGCGCGGCGTGGCTCAGATCCATCGCCTCGCCCTCTGCGCGCCTCCGATCGAGGTCGATGAGAACGATCTCCCCCACGAGCCCGCGCAGAAGGAGGGTGTAGGCGAACGTCGCCCCGACCCTTCCGGTGCCAACGACACCGATCTTGGTCGAACCCGACGCCTGTGTGATGTCGCTCATTCTGTCACCTCCGCAGCGGTCCGCTTGGGTCCGCTGGTGAATCTCAGCCGCCCGAGCAGGCGCGCGTTGATCGCCACGATCACCGTGGAGACGGCCATCAGCGCCGCTCCCGCGGCCGGGGAGAGGAGGACGCCGAGCGGATAGAGCGCCCCGGCCGCGAGCGGAATCCCGATCGCGTTGTACCCAGTCGCCCAGCCGAGGTTCTGGGCCATCTTTCCGTAGGTGGCGCGGGCGAGTTGAATGATGCTCACGACGTCCCGGGGATCGGAGCGGACGAGCACGATGTCCGCCGATTCGATGGCCACATCGGTCCCGGCCCCGATGGCGATCCCCACATCGGCGCCGACGAGCGCCGGCGCGTCGTTGACCCCGTCGCCGACCATCGCCACGACGAGGCCGCGTTGCTTCACCTCTTCGATCTTCTGCGATTTCTCGTGCGGCAGCGCCTCGGCGAACACCTCGTCGAGCCCCAGTTCGCCGGCGACCCACCGGGCGACCGGTTCGGCGTCGCCGGTGAGCATCATCGTTCGGATCCCGAGCGCCTTCAGTCTTCCGATCGCCTCCCGCGACTCGGGGCGGATCACGTCGGCCAGGGCGATCGCGCCGCTCACCCGGTCTTCCACCAGGACGTAGACCGTGGTCTTCCCCTGCTCGGCGAGATGCGCCACGCGGGCGTCGTCGACCGTGAGAGCGTGCTCGGCGAGGTAGCCGGGGCTCACCACGCGGACGGAGGCACCGTCCACCTCGCCCTGCGCGCCCCGGCCCGGCAGCGCCTGAACGTTCGTCGCGGTGGCCGGCGTCAGTCCGCGCTGTGCCGCGGCCTCCACGATTCCCGTTGCGATCGGGTGCTCGGACTGGGACTCGAGGCCTGCGGCGAGCCGCAGGAGCTCGTCGTCGGTGCGATCGGAGAGTGAGACGACGTCGGTGACGCCGAACCGTCCCTGCGTCAGGGTGCCGGTCTTGTCGAAGACGATTGCCTGGATCCCGCGGGCGCGTTCGAATGCCGAGCGGTCGCGGATCAGGAGGCCTCGACCCGCGGCGAGCGCCGTGGAGACCGACACGACGAGCGGGATGGCGAGGCCGAGCGCGTGCGGGCAGGTGATGACCATGACGGTGACCATCCGGCCGAGCGCGAAGTTGAAGTCCCGGCCGACCGCGAGCCAGCCGCCGAGGGTTCCGGCTCCTGCGGTCAGGGCGATCGCTGTCAGCCATAGCGCGGCCCGGTTCGCCAGATCCTGCGTGCGGGAGCGCGACTCCTGGGCGCGCCGGACAAGACCGATGACCTGGGAGAGGTACGTCTCCTCTCCGGTCTTCTGCACCTCCACGTGGAGCGCTCCCTCGCCGTTCACCGCGCCGCCGATGACCTCGTCTCCTTCGGACTTCTCGACCGGCCGGCTCTCGCCCGTCAGCATGGCCTCGTTGACGGTCGTATGCCCGTCCAGCACGGCGCCGTCGATGGGGATCTTCTCCCCCGGACGGACGAGCACCTGTTCGCCGGCGACGAGTGCCTCCACCGGCACGTCTTCCGTGGAGCCGTCCGCCTTGACCCGGTGCGCCTTCGCTGGCATGAGCTGGGCCAGCTCCTCCAGGGCGCGGGAGGCGCCCATCACGGATCGCATCTCGATCCAGTGGCCGAGGAGCATGACGTCGATCAGGGTCGCGAGCTCCCAGAAAAAGACGCTGCCCGACAGACCGAACACCACGGCGCTCGAATAGACGTAGGCCACGGAAATCGCGAGGGCGATCAGGGTCATCATCCCGGGCTCGCGCTTGCGGAGTTCATCGGCGAGGCCTTTCAGGAACGGCCAGCCGCCGTAGAAGAAGACCACCGTCGATAGTGCGAACTGAATGTATTCCGATCCCGTGAACTGCAGGTTCGTGCCCAGGCCGAGCCCCTTCTGGATCAGCGGAGAGAGGGCGAGGATCGGGGCCGTGAGGACGAGCGACACCCAGAAGCGGCGGCGAAAATCGGCCACCATGTGCTCGTGGTGGCCCGCGTGCCCGCCGTGCCCCATGTGGTCACCATGGGCCATGTGCTCACCGTGTCCGGCCACGTGGCTATGATGATCATTCCCACCGGCTGCAGCCTGCTCCATGTGGTGCTTGTGGTCAGGCTCGTGCACGCCGGCGTGCGGTGATTCGCCCGCGTGGGTATGCCTGGTTTCCTCACCCTGAGGGTGATGTTGCTCTGCCCGATTTGCTCCCTTCTCCTGCATCTGAGCCTCCTTCCAGGCAAGCGTGATGCCACCCGCTGCGGAGGATCGCCATCAGGCCCTGGGATGTGCTGCGCCGGCCGAAGTGGACCCCGTGTGATGCGCAGCCTGCGTGTGGCTGAGGGGTCACCGCATCGGGCCTAGAATCGTTTTCGACATGGACCTGTGTCCGGTGGACGGAAACGATCCGGACCGGATCGCCGGGCCGCAGCGGCTCCTTAGAAATGGCGGTCCACAGTTCGCCGCGATAGTTGATGAGTCCGGCAGGCTTGAGCGCTGAGACGACGAGCGCCTGTTTGCCAATCATGTGCTCGTGGCCGGTGGCCACCGGCGCATGGAGCGCCTTCACGATCTTTGCGTAGATGAAAAGCGAGATCGTGGAGATGATCAAGTACACCGGGACCGCTGCCGCGATCGGCAGGACCAGGAACACCCCAAGCCCGAAAAGCGGCATCATGAGAAACAGGTGACACCAAGGCATCTTGCTCGATCACCTCCTTGAGAGGATACGTAGGGCCCCAGGCTGCAGGAAACCCTGAGCTTGCAGCCGTCCGTGCCTCACTGACTAGTACTTGCTTGCGTAAGTAAGCGCCATGCCGGACTGCGGCTAGAACCGAC
>CAZBWD010000036.1:0-12787 GCA_964495585.1 uncultured Thermotogae bacterium | reverse complement strand
CACGGAAACGACGCGTCGAGGCGATTCCTCCCCACGATTGCCAGGCGCTGCTCGCGGTGGTGTCCGAGCGCGAGGTCGCGCAGGCCGATCGGGCCCTCCGCCTGCGCAAGGCGGAAGCGCTGATGGCCGACGGTGTCAGGATGCGCGATCCACAGCGCACCGACATCGATCTCGACGTGACCGTTGCCCCGGGCGCAGAGATCCTCCCCGGGACGCACCTCGTCGGGGCAACCGTGATCGGGGAAGGTTGCGTGGTGGGCCCGGACGCGTGGATCGAGGACTCGACGCTCGAAGCGAAGAGCACGGTCCGCTACAGCGTGGTCGAGGGGGCCCGGGTGCGGGCGGGGAGCACGATCGGTCCGTACGCGCACCTTCGTCCCGGCGCGGACGTCGGTCCGCGGGCCCGGGTCGGCAACTTCGTCGAGGTCAAGGCGTCCCGGGTCAAGGAAGGGGCGAAGGTCGGTCATCTCACCTACCTCGGGGACGCCGAGGTGGGTGAGAACGCGAACGTCGGAGCAGGAACCATCACCTGCAATTTCGATGGCAAGCGCAAGCATCGTACAACGATCGGGGACAAAGCGTTCATCGGAAGCAACGCCTCCCTGGTCGCGCCGGTGACGATCGGCGAGGGGGCGATCGTCGGTGCCGGATCCACGATCACCGACGATGTCCCCCCGGGGACGCTGGCCATCGGCCGCGGCCGCCAGGTGATCAAGGCGCAGAGGAGAGAGACCAAGGAGGAAGCGGAGGATGCTCGGGCGGGAACTTAAGCTGATCTGCGGAAACGCAAACCGGGAACTGGGAGGGGAGATCTCCGCCTCGCTGGGGATCGAACTGTGCAAGACGACCGTCGGTCGGTTCAACGATGGAGAGGTGCAGGTTCAGATCCACGAGACAGTCCGGGGGGCGGACGTGTTCGTCATCCAGCCGACCTGCCCCCCGGTGAACGACCACCTGATGGAACTTCTGATCATCATCGACGCGCTACGCCGGGCCTCGGCGCGCTCGGTGATCGTCGTCATCCCCTACTACGGCTACGCGCGCCAGGACCGCAAGCCGACCGGGCGGGTCCCGATCACGGCGCGGCTCGTCGCCAACCTGATCGAGACGGCCGGGGCCGACCGAGTGCTCACCATGGACCTGCACGTCGGGCAGATTCAGGGGTTCTTCAACATCCCCGTGGACAACCTGCAGGCCGATCCGATCTTCGCCCGCCACTACAAGGAGCGGCACGAGAACGGACACGCGGCGGTGATCGTCTCCCCAGACGTCGGGGGGACGGCCCGCGCGCGGCGGCTGGCCGAGCGGATCAACCTGCCGCTCGCGATCCTCGAGAAGCGCCGCTCGACGGACGGAGCCAAGGTGAAGGTGGTGAATGTCATCGGTGAGGTGAAGGGAAAGCGGGCGATCCTCGTCGACGACATCGTCTCCTCCGGGCTGACCCTGATCTACGCGGCGCACACCCTGATCGAACACGGGGCGATCGAGGTCTCCGCCTACTGCACCCACGGCGTTTTCTCTGGAAACGCCCTGCAGGGCCTCGCGTCCTCTCCCTTGAAAAAGGTGGTGGTGACCAATACCATCTTTCAGCCTCTGGCGGACAAGAACGAGGTTGTCGAGTATATTCCGGTGGGAGAGCACTTGGCGAAGACGATCCGCCGGATCTTCGAGTATAAGTCGGTGAGTTCCCTCTTCCCACACAATTAGCTTTAGGAGCAAAGATGCCGATACTGAAAACGAAACTGCGCTCGGAGGGGAAGGCGAACGCCCTGCGCCGGGAGGGATGGATCCCTGCGGTGGTCTACGGGCCGACCATCGAGACGATGTCCGTCATGGTCGAACGCCGGGCCCTCCAGGAGCTGTTCTCAAAGATCACCCGCAGCTCGCGGATCGACCTGTCGATCGGCGACCACGGGAAGGGGAAGAAGCTCGATGTCTTCGTCAAGCGGATTCAGTACAACCCCGTGACCGACGAGCCGATCCACATCGACTTCTACCACCCCGATGTGGAGCGCCCGCTGCGCCTGTACATCCCGATCAAGGTCGTGGGCGAGGCCCCTGGGGTAAAGGCAGGAGGGATGCTCGACATCCTGTTCAACACAGTGCGTGTGCACGGCCTACCCAAGGACATCCCGAGCCTGATCACCGTGGACGTCAGCGGGTTGGAAATGGGACAGGCGATCCGCGTGCGCGACATCGACTTCGGTTCGGTCGAGCCAATGCTCCCTCCGGATCGGGCGATCGTGACGGTCCTCGCTCCGCACGGCGTTGAAGAGGTCGAGGCCGAGGAGGAAGCCGAGGAAGAGGCCGCGCTCCTAGGCGAGGAAGTTGCCGACGAGGAGACGGAAGAGCGGACCGAGTAAGTGGAGCGTTGAAGGTCGTCTTCGGGCTGGGGAATCCTGGTCTGACATACGCACTCACCCGGCACAATGTGGGCTTTGCCGTGATCGACCTGTACCGCCGGGAGCACCTGCGAAGGTCGCGGGGTCGTCTCACCTGTTCATCCCTGGTCTACCGCACGCCGGACCTCCTGCTCGTCAAGCCGATGACGTTCATGAACGCAAGCGGCGAGGCGGTCAGGAAGGTCGTTGAACGGTTTCAGATCGCGCTTCCCGATGCCCTCGTTGTCTACGATGACCTCGACCTTCCGCTCGGGTCGATGCGCATCCTTCCCGCGGGCGGGGCAGGGACGCACAAGGGGATGCGCTCGATCCTCTCTGCCCTGGATACCGAAGAGATCCCCAGGCTGCGGGTCGGGATCGGGGGCACGTCACGGACCGAAGGCACAGTAGATTACGTACTGGGCCGGTTTTCCGAGGCACAATGGAAGGAGATCTCCCCGGTGCTCACGCAGGGCGTGGAGGCGATCGAGGCGTTCCGCACGAGCGATCTCAATACGGTGATGAACCGTTTCAACCGGCGGGGCCCTGCTATTGTGAACGACCGGTGAGGGACTATACTTAGGGAAGGAGGAACGATGTACGACCGATTCTCTCGCGAGTCGATGGAGATCATCGCGCTCTCGCAGGAAGAAGCAGAGGAGTGGCGCCACAGCTACGTGGGCACCGAACACCTGCTGCTCGCTTTCCTGAAGGGGCGCGGTGGTGACGTGCACCGGTTCCTCACGACGCACGGCGTGACCTACGAGAAGGTGACGGCCCTCCTCGAGTCGGAGAAGGGACGGGGAGAGGTACGGCTCGCCGCCGATGACCTCGAGCCGACCCCGCGGCTCAAGCGGGTGATGAAGATTAGCTTTGAGGAAGCGCGCCGCGCAGGCCTGAACACGATCCGTCCCGAACACCTCCTGATGGGGATGCTGCGCGAAGGGGAGGGGACCGGTGCCGCGTTCCTCCTTCACATGGGGATCGACCTGTCGAAGGCGCGGGCCTACTTCCTCCCCTCAGCCGGGGTGGGGATGGCGCTGCGCGCCTCCCGCCGCCCGCAGCGGCAGGGAGATCTTTCGGAGTTTGGTCGTAACCTGATCGAGGAGGCCGAGGGCGGCCGGCTCGATCCGGTGATCGGCCGCGACCAGGAGATGGAGCGGATCATCCAGATCCTCACCCGCCGCAAGAAGAACAACCCCGCCTTGATCGGGGAGTCCGGGGTGGGGAAGACGGCGATCGTCGAGGGGTTGGCGCAGAAGATCGTCAACGGCGACGTGCCGTCCCTCCTACGGTCCAAGGAGATCATCGAGCTCGACATGGCCTCGATCGTCGCGGGGACGAAGTACCGCGGGGAGTTCGAGCAGCGGCTGAAGACCCTCATCAATCAGGTCATGGAGTCGGAGAACGTCATCCTGTTCATCGACGAGCTGCAGACCGTGGTCGGGGCCGGCGGAGCGGAGGGGGCGATCGACGCCTCTTCGATCTTGAAGCCGCCGCTCGCCTCGGGGGCGATCCAGTGCATCGGGACGGCGACGCTGGACGAGTACCGCAAGTCGGTGGAGAAGGACCCCGCGCTCAAGCGGCGGTTCAAGACGATCCTCATCGAGGAACCGACCGTCGAGGAGACGGTGAGGATCCTCAAAGGGCTCCGGCCGCACTACGAGCGGCACCACGGGGTGAAGATCACCGACGAGGCCCTGTACCAGGCCGCCCGCCTGTCCGACCGATACGTCACCGATCAGTTCCTCCCCGACAAGGCAATCGATCTCGTCGACGAGACCGCCGCGCGGGTCAAGCTCCACAGCTCCCGGCTGCCTGATGAGCTCCGCGAGCTGATGGCCAAACGCGATGAGCTCGACGAGCAGGAACACGAGGCGGTCACCGCTCAGGAGTACGAGACCGCGGCGCGGCTACGCGACCGCAAGGAGGAGCTCTCGCGGGAGATCGAACGGATGAGCAAGGACTCGTTCGAGACGAGCGAACTGCAGGCGACGGGCAAGGACATCGCGCGGATCGTCTCGATGTGGACTGGCGTCCCGATCGGTCACGTCCAGGAGGAGGAGACCGCACGGCTCGTGCACATGGAGGGAAAGATCCACGAGCGGCTGATCGGTCAGACCGATGCCGTGGACTCGATCTCCCGCTCGATCCGGCGGGCCTACGCCGGGGTGAAGAACCCCCGCCGACCGGTGGGTGTGTTCATGTTCCTCGGCCCGACCGGGGTGGGGAAGACCGAGCTGTCCAAGACCCTGGCGGAGTTCCTCTTCGGTGACGAGGAGGCGCTGATCCGCGTGGACATGTCCGAGTACATGGAGCGGTTCTCCGTCTCCCGCCTGACCGGCGCCCCTCCGGGCTACGTCGGGTACGAGGAGGCCGGCGAACTGACCGAGAAGGTGCGACACCGCCCGTACTCCGTCATCCTGTTCGACGAGATCGAGAAGGCACACCGCGACGTGTTTAACATCCTCCTGCAGGTGATGGAGGACGGGATCCTCACCGACTCGCAGGGACGCCGGGTCGACTTCCGGAATAGCGTCCTCATCATGACCTCCAACGTGGGCAGCGAGCTGATCACCGAACGGGGGACCCTCGGGTTCAGCGACCAGGCCGAGGACTCCGAGGAGTCCTACCAGGACATGAAGGGCCGCGTGATCGGCGAGGTGCGCAAGGTCTTCCGACCGGAGTTCCTGAACCGGCTCGATGATGTCATCGTCTTCCACCAGCTGACCCGCGACGAGGTGCGGCGGATCGCGGAGCTGATGCTCGGTGAGCTCAAGACGCGGCTGCACGAGGAGCATCAGATCTCCCTCGTGCTCGACGAGTCGGCGAGCGCGCTCCTGATCGAGAAGGGGTACGACCCGCGGTACGGCGCGCGGCCGATGCGGCGGACGATCGAGCGGCTGATCGAGAACCCGATCTCGGAACTGATCCTGCAGGGGACGTTCGAGTCCGGGTCGCTGGTGGCCGCCTCGGCGGACGGGGAGGAGATGCGGTTCTCCAAGTCCGAGAAGGATGCCGTTCCACTGTAGTCACTGTGGCTACCAGTCCGTGAAGTGGCTGGGGCGTTGCCCGAACTGCGGGGAATGGGACACGTTTGTCGCCGCCCAAGCTGGGGAGGAAGCGGAAGAGTCCTCCTGGATCGGCGAGGCGCTCCTCCCGATCACCCGGATCGACCTCGGCGAGGTCAGACGCTTGGAGACGGGGATCAGCGAGGTCGACCGGCTGCTCGGCGGCGGGCTCGTGCCCGGCGGGGTCGTCCTGTTCGGTGGCGAGCCCGGGGTCGGGAAGTCGACCCTCCTCCTGCAGATCGCTCAACAGGTTGCAGGGCGCTACGGCACCGTCCTCTACGTCTCCGGCGAGGAGTCGGCCGGCCAGATCAAGCTGCGGGGAAGCCGGCTCAGCGCGGATGACGAGAACCTCTATGTCCTCCCCGAGCAGACCCTGAGCCGGATCGTCTCGGCGGTCGAGCGGATCAAGCCGCACCTGCTCGTCGTGGACTCGATCCAGACGGTCGTCTCGGCGACGGTCCCCGGCGAGGCGGGGAGCATCCGCCAGATGCGGGAGACGAGCGCCGAGCTGACCCGGCTCACCAAGGCACGACAGATGGCAACCTTCCTCGTCGGGCACATCACCAAGGGCGGGGCGTTCGCTGGCCCGAAGACCGTCGAGCACCTCGTGGACGTGGCGATCTACATGGAAGGCAGTCGCGGCGAGGAGGTGCGGATCCTCCGCTGTGTGAAGAACCGCTTCGGCGCCACGAACGAGGTTGCCGTCTTCCAGATGCTTACAAGCGGCCTAAAGGCGATCACCGACCCGTCGCGGTTCTTCCTCGAGGAGCACCAGGCCGAGCCGCGGCCGGGCACGGTCGTCGTCCCCCTGATGGAGGGGTCACGGCCGATCCTCGTCGAGCTGCAGGCGCTCGTCTCGCCGACCGGCGGCTACGGGGTGCCACAGCGGCGGTGCACCGGACTGGACTTCAACCGTCTCCTGCTCCTCCTCGCGGTGGTCGAGCGACGCCTGGGGATCCACACCGGGTCGGCAGATGTCTACCTCAGCCTCGCCGGAGGCCTGGAGACCCGCGAGCGGGCGCTCGACCTGGGGATCATCGCAGCGGTCGTCTCCAGCCTGCGTAATCGCCCCCTGCCGCGGCGGACCGTGGTGATCGGCGAGGTCGGGCTGTCCGGGGAGGTGCGCGCGGTCCGCAGGCTCTCCGAGCGGGTGACCGAGGCCGGGAAGCTCGGCTACGAGCGGGTGATCGTCCCGGCGAAGGGACGGCCCGCCACCCGGCGAGCCATCGATCTGGTCGGTGTGGAGACAATCGAAGAGGCGATCGACGCCCTCGCGTTGCGCTAGTCGGGAGTCAATTGCTGCCCCCTTTCAGGTCCTTGATGCATCCGTGAGGAGGCGTGTCACCCCGTCGGTAGCGCGGGTGCAAGAGCTGAAAAAGGGGACAGGCTACTTTTTCGGGACCATCCCTGATGCGGGATCACCCATTGCACACCATGAAACTCAACCTCAGGTCAGCTGAAAAAAGTAGCCTGTCCCCTTTTTCCGCGCTCGACTCCCGGCTCTGGCCCCGTTCGGTTCACCCAAACCGGCCGCTCAGGTAATCCCGAACCCGCGGGTCCCGGGGGGCATCGAACAGGTCACAGGTGGGGCCGAACTCCACAAGCTCTCCTCCTGAGAGGAAGACCGCGGTGTGGTCACTCACCCGCGCGGCCTGCTGCAGGTTGTGCGTCACGATGACGATCGTCAGTTCTCGGGCCAGCTCGCGGATCGTCGTCTCCACTCGGTCGCTTGCCCGGGGGTCGAGCGCCGAACACGGTTCATCCATCAGCAGGACCGAGGGGCGCACGGCAAGCGCCCGGGCGATGCACAGCCGCTGCTGCTGCCCCCCAGAGAGGGAGAAGGCACTCTTCTTCAGGTGGTCCTTCACCTCATCCCACAGCGCCGCCCGCCGCAGGCTTTCCTCCACCGTCTCCTGGAGCACGGACCGCTTCGTCACGCCGTGAACCCTCGGCCCGTAGGCGACGTTCTCAAAGATCGACTTCGGGAACGGGTTCGGCCGCTGGAAGACCATGCCGATGTGCCGTCGGAGCGCCACGGCGTCGGCTCTCAGCAGGTCCTGTCCGAGGAAGGTTACCTGCCCTTCGACCCGCGCCCCGGGGGTGAGTTCATACATCCGGTTCAGGACCCGAAGGAGTGTGCTCTTCCCACACCCCGACGGTCCCATGATCGCGGTGATCCCGTCGAGCGGGATCGCCAGGCAGACGTCTCGAAGCGCTCGGTCCCCGCCGTAGTAGAAACTCAGGTGCTTCGTCTCGACGATCGCTTGCGATGCAAGGCTCCTGCGGACCCACTCCCGTGTCGATTCGACGGCGTGCTTCGTCCTCTCCCCCTCTACCATCGCTTTCTCCTTCGCACCCGTGTTCTCCAGATGACTGCTCCCAGGTTCATCGTCAGGACGAGCCCCAGCAGGACGAGCGCGGCACCGAACTGCAGGTCCCTGGTCCTCCAGTAGTTCGGGCTCTCGGTCGCCATGACGTAGATGTGATAGGGAAGGGCCATGACCTTGTCGAACGGCGAGCTCGGCAGCCGCGACATGTAGAACGCACCCGCCGTAAACAGGATCGGCGCGGTTTCGCCGACCGCACGGCTGATCCCCAAGACAACGCCGGTCAGGATCCCGGGAACCGCCGCCGGGAGGACCACGGTGCGCACCGCGTGCCAGCGCGTCGCCCCCAATGCCAGCGCGCCCTCACGGAACGGATCCGGGACCGACAAGAGCGCCTCCTCCGCAGCGCGGATGAGGATCGGAAGAATCAGCAGGGCCAAGGTCAGTGCCCCGGCGAGCACCGACACCCCGATGCCCAACACCTTGACGAAGAAGGCAAGCCCGACCAGTCCGAATACGATCGACGGTACGCCGGCGAGCGTGTTGATGCCGATCCGGATGACCCGCACCACCCAGCCGCCGCGCGCGTACTCCGACAGCCAGACCGCCGCAGCAACCGCAAACGGCAACGAAAAAAGGATCGCCCCTGCGCCCAGGTAGAAGCTCCCCACAAGCGCCGGGAAGATCCCACCCTTGGTCATCGCATCGCGCGGAAACTGGGTCAGGAACCCCCAGGAGATCGCCGGGCCGCCCTGAGAGATCATGAAGTAGAGGATGACCCCGAGCGCGAGGAAGGCCACGCCGCTTGCCGCTCCGAGGAGCGAGAAGGCGATCCGCTGCGCCACCGCTCGTCCGCGCCGTTCACCACCGGATCGGGGGATCATCCTGCGTGCCTCCGATTGAGCCGTGCACGCAGGACCTCGGCCAAGCCGTTCACCGCGAGCGTGATCAGAAGGAGCAGCGCGCCTAGGGCGAAGAGGGCGTGATAGTGTGTGCTGCCAAAGGGGGTCTCACCCATCTCGAGCGCGATCGCCGAGGTCAACGTGCGGACCGGCTTGAGAAACGAGCCCGTAATCTGCGGGGCGTTGCCGGCGACCATCAGTACGGCCATCGTCTCACCGACCACCCGGCCGATCCCGAGGATCACCGCGCCGATCAACCCTGAGGAGGCGGCCGGGAAAGTCACCCGCCAGATCGTCTGCCACTGTGTCGCGCCGAGCGCCATCGAGGCCTCGCGGTGGGCATTCGGCACGGCAGCCAGGGCATCCTCCGCGAGGCTGGCGATCGTCGGCAGCGCCATGATCGCAAGGATGCACGAGGCCGTGAGCGCGGTCCGCCCGGTGGCCAGGCCGAGCGACCGCTGCAGGAACGGGGCGACCACCGCGAGCCCGAAGAACCCGTAGACGACGGACGGGATCCCCGCCAGAAGCTCGAGGACGGACTTTGCAACATCCTTCAGCAAACCGGAAGCGACCTCGGCGATGAACGCCGCGGCGGCGAGCCCTGTTGGGACGGCAATCCCCAACGAACCGGCCGTCACGAGCGCCGAGCCGACGATCATCGGAAGCGCGCCGAAGCGGGCGGTCGACGCGGTCGGCCGCCACTGCGGCCCGAAGAAGTCAAGGATCGAGACGGAGCGAAAAACAGGGATCGCCTCTCTGAAGATGAAGAAGACGATCAGCCCAAGCCCGATGATCGACACGGACGCAAAGACGAAGAAGACCGGACGGTCCCACCGTTCCTTGACAAGCTGGATCAGGCCCCTCCACCCGGCTTCCGACAGTGGCCGGATGTCACTCAGCGGATTCTCGACCGTTTTTTGTAGGTTTGACATCCTATCCGCCTCAGTCTATATATCCTAGCAGCCCATTATAGTTAATTCGTGCCAGATTACAACACCCGCCGGATGAAACAGTAAGACGGCCGGGGTCGCTCACCGCCCGGCCATCTCTCTTCTAGTGGAGCCCGTTTCCTCCTATCGCGCGGTGCGCTGTCACGGGAGGACGCGGATCGGTGCGTAGCCGACCTGCTGGATAATCCGCTGGCCGGCATCGGACAGGATGAACAGGATCACATCGAGCACCTTGCCGGAGGGGAAACCGTTCGTCGACACGAAGAGCGGGCGCGCGATCGGGTAGGTGTAGTTGATCGCCGACTCGAGCGTGGCGACCTTCCCCTCGACGCTCACCGGCTTGAGCCTCGACGTAACGTAGGCGAGTCCAACGTAGCCGATCGCGTTCTCGTTCATCGACACTTCGTTCGCCACGTCGGCGTTCGAGGTGGTATAGATCGCTCCGGCGGTGACCGGAGCGTTCTTCATGACGATCGTCTCCCAGGTCTCGTAGGTCCCCGAGGAGTTGTCGCGGGAGACCACCACGATCGGCGCGTCCTTCCCGCCAACCCCCTTCCAGTTCGTGATCTTCCCCATGAAGATATCCTTGAGCTGCGCGAGGGTGAGATTGCTCACTGGGTTTCCAGGGTGGACGACCACGGTGATCGCATCGTTCGCGATGTGGAAGGTAAAGGGGTACACCCCCTTCTTTACAAACTGTTCATACTCGCTGGGCTTGATCGATCGGGAATGATCGGCAATATCCGTGGTCCCATCGAGCAGAGCGGCGATCCCGACGCTCGACCCGCCGCCGGAGACATCGACCTCGACCTTCCCGGCCAGCGCCTCGGCGACCACCTGAGCGATCGGCAGGACCGTCGTCGAGCCGGTCATCGTCACGTCCGCCGCATACGCTATGACCCCTCCTCCGACGAGCAGGAGCACCACCACCGCCACGATCCAGTCCCGTGCCTTTGCCATCCTTGACTCCTCCTTTTCTGTTTCTTGGTATAGATTGTTGGCCACAAGTATAAAGATCGACATGAAAATGTCAAGCTGAAATTGCCATCGCCCTGGCCGCAACGCGGATCGAAATGACCCTCACAGATCAGGGCGTCATAGCTTCGATTCCGGTTTTCGCCCACCGGCGACACGGGCTTGTCCGTTGCGAGCGACCGGGCATTGGGACGGATCCAAACAGCCCAAGAAGAGGAGAAAGAGCCCAATGACAGCGGATGAACCACCGCCTACCGGGCTCCGCCGTCGGGGAAGCGCCCCTTGATCCTATTCCAGACGGCGCGCAGCGCCCCATCCGTGAGGGCCGGCCGATCGCGCCACGCCGGGTCAACGAGGTCCTTCCCCGCGGGAGAGACGAACCGCTGCAGGACGAAACGCTTGGCCCCGGGGATGAGCTCGGTGACCGCCACGAGATCTGCCGGGGTGAGCGTGGGCGCGGCGGTGGTGCGGAACTCGTAGTCGGGCGCACGGGCAATGATCGAGCGGATCGAACGGTGGATCGCCTCGAGATCGACCGGGGTGCCGCAGAGCGCGTCGTAGCGGTCCGCTGGCGCCTTGAGGTCCATCGCCACGTAGTCGAGAAGCCGCTCACCGAGAAGGAGATCAAGGACATCCGGCCGGGAGCCGTTCGTGTCGAGCTTCACGAGCAGGTCCATCCCCTTCAGTGCACGGGCGAAGTCCGCAAGGTCACCTTGCAGCGTGGCCTCCCCGCCGGTGATGACGACCCCGTCGAGGAACCCGCGCCGCTCCCGCAGCATGTGAAGGACGCGCTCCTGCGGAATGAGCGCGAGGGACGAGACCCGCTCCGGGAGCACCAGCTCGGGGTTGTGACAGAACGGGCAGCGGAAGTCACACCCCGGGACGTAGACGAGCGCCGCCACCCGGCCCGGGTAGTCGATCAGTGTCGTTGGAAGGACCTGCGCGATCTGCATCGTCCACCGGCTCCGCGCCTCCCGGACGCCTGCCCCCACCGTACCGAGACGGGGATGGGAGGTGGCATCCGGAGGTCGTCGCTACAGGTGAGCCACCGGCTCCTGGGTGTAGGTCTTGCGGTCCGCGAACTCGGCCCGCTTCCCGTCATTCCACTGCTCGACCGGCCGCAGGTACCCAACGACCCGCGAGTAGACCTCAGTCCGCGCGCCGCAGGTCGGGCAGGTCTGCGTTTCTCCCGAGAGGTACCCGTGCTCCGGGCAGATGGAGAACGTCGGGGTGAGGGTGTAGTAGGGAAGATGAAAGGTCTGTGCGATGTGGCGCACCAGGTGCTTGGCCGCGGCTGGGCTCGGGCTGCGTTCCCCAAGGAAAGCGTGGAAGACGGTCCCGCCGGTGTAGCGGGACTGGAGCGGATCCTGAGCGCGCAGCGCCTCGTACAGGTCCTCGGTCAACCCGACCGGCAGGTGCGTGGAGTTCGTGTAGTACGGGGTCTTGCCGCCGTAGCGCTCCAGGTTGTAGATTCGAATGTCGGGGTAGCGTCCCAGGTCCTTCTTCGCCAGCCGGTAGCTCGCTCCCTCGGCGGGGGTCGCCTCCAGGTTGAAGATCTCGCCGGTCTCCTCCTGGAAGTCGGCGAGCCGGTCGCGCATGAAGTCGAGCACACGCAATGCGATCGCCTGCCCCTCCGCCTCGGCGATCGAGCCGCCGAGAAGGTTGAGGAGCGCCTCGTTCATCCCGATCAGACCGATCGTCGAGAAGTGATTCTTCCAGTAGCCCCCCTCCGCTTCCCTGATCGCCGGAAGGTAAAACCGGGAGTACGGGTAGAGTTCCCGCTCGGTGAGCGTCTCCAGGGTCTTGCGCTTGATGATCAACGACTCCTTGGCGAGGTCCATCAACTCCCCAAGGCGGGAGAGGAACTCGGACTCGTCCTTGGAGAGGTAGCCGAGCCGCGGCAGGTTGATCGTCACCACGCCGATCGAGCCGGTCAGCGGGTTCGCCCCGAACAGGCCCCCGCCGCGCTTGCGCAGCTCGCGGTTGTCGATCCGAAGCCTGCAGCACATGCTCCGCGCGTCCTCCGGGCGCATGTCGCTGCCGATGAAGTTCGAGAAGTAGGGGGTCCCGTACTTCGCTGTCATTTCCCACACCGGCTCCCGGCTCTCGTTGTCCCAATCGAAGTCCTCGGTGATGTTGTAGGTCGGGATCGGGAAGGTGAACGGCCGCTCGTACATGTCC
>CAZBWD010000035.1:0-12947 GCA_964495585.1 uncultured Thermotogae bacterium | reverse complement strand
GGCTGTTTTTCAGCTCCACGAGCCACCCAGAGGAATACTCACACAGGCTGCTAGCTGATTGATATCTGCTTCTTCGATCGCATCGTGGGAGCCAAGGAGAGGGGCCCGAGTTCAAAACTTGTCTAGGACGGCATACCAGTTTCCGTCTTGACGCAGCCGGACGACCCACAGACCCAACGCGAAGAAAACCCGGGACTGGTTGTAGTGTCCGGCCTTACACCCGACGTTGGGTTGGGGCTTGTCCTCAGCATTGGTCGCGTCTTCTGTGTGGCGGTTGCTGCGGGCGGGTTCTCCCTAATCCCTCTCCCTTGGCCGTTTGTCTCTCGTGCCTACCAGTTGAGGTCGATTCCCCCGCCGAACTTATCGATGCCGGTTGTGCTCACTTGAAGCAGGGCAGTGAGCGATAGCGCCTGGTTCACGGGCAGGCTCGCCTCGACATGGGTCATCCCCCAGTCGAACAGTCCCCCGTTGGTCTCGAAGTACGTGTTGACGAGGAAGCTCGCCGTCCCGCCGCAGCAGCCGCTGGTCGAGGCGGCGACGGAGAGGAGCTCCCAGTAGCCAGGGTAGACCTGGTCGCCGTTCTCCGCGGCGTCGGCCAGCGACTCGATCCGGCTGCCGTATTGCTCGGTGGTGATCGCGTAGCGGCCGGTGTCGAGCACGGCCAGGTCCTTGAGCGTGACGTTGCCAACGGTGGTGGCGGCGGAAAGGCCGTAGAGCTCGATCCCCGTGATCGCGCTCGCGACGACAGTGAGGCTGTTGTCCGCCGCGGGGGTGTGCACGTCGAGGTAGGGGACGATGCAGGTGGTGGTGCCGAGGTTGAGGGTGGGGGTGAGGACGACCGCCTTGGTCTGCAGCTCGAAGGTGAGCGCGAGATCGACGGTGAGCCAGGAAAGGCCGGTCTTGATCCCGGTGAGGTCGAGCTGCAGCGAGTCGAACCCCTGGTCGGTCATGTACAGCGACGCCGAGCCGTCGGACAGGCAGGCGAACGACCAGCCGGAGACGGTCAGCTTGTCGCCGGTGAACCCCTGGCCGGGGACGAGCGGGTTGGTGATGTAGGTCTTGGAGAGACCGGTGGCGGCGTGGACGATGGTGATGCCGTGGAAGTCTTCGTCCTTGATCCGTGCCCCCATCTCGAAGCAGTTGACGACCTCTAACGAACCGATGGACCCGGCGATCCGCAGGACCGCGCCGTCGGCGGGACCGCCAAGGACGTCACCGGAGAGCTGGGCGGCGTAAAGGCCGAGGTCGATCCCCGCGATGTTTGTGGTGACGATGAGCTGGTCGTAGAGGAAGCTTGTGGTGGACGGGCCGAACAGGACATCCCCCTGGAGGTTGAACGCCCCGAGGCTTCCCGTGACGCCGAACCCCTGCCAGATGAACCCCGCGAGGTAGACCTCGGAGTCGCTCGTGGTGGTGAGGCCCCCGAGGGTGTAATTGATGGTCAGGATGGAGGAGAGCCGGGAGATGGAGAACGGGGCGGGAGAGACCGCGAGGGCGGCGTCCCACGAGCCGGAGAACGGCGAGGCGGCAAGCGCGGTGAGTCCGGAGAGGAGGAGCACGGCCGCGCCGGTGAGCAGGATCCTTCTTGTCATGTCTCTTCCCTCCTTACTTCGCGTAGTACGCTTTGCCGTTGGTGCCGCCGACGATCTGCCAGTTCGTGATCAGGGTGTTCTGCGCGCTGCCGAGCTGCATGTGCGAGGCATCGGTGACAACTTGGGCCACGGTGATCGTTCCGGTGACGGTGAACGTGATCTTGGCGACGGTGCCGCCGGTGGAGCCGGCGTTGGCGTTCACGACGACGAAGAGAACGTCACCGGTGGCGGAGTCGTACTCCTGTGCGACGACGGTGAACCCGTTGAGCCCAGTGACGTCGACGTTCGTAACACTGGCCTTGGGCAGCGTCAATCCGCCCGCCTGCACGGCGAGCGCGGCGAGGCCCTTGGCGGGCATGCTCGTCACCGAGACGAGGATCGTCCCCGTCGTGCCGCTGATCACGGGGTTGCCGATGATGAGCGACGCCACCTGCGTCTGTGTGAACCACTTCCCCATACACCCGAACAGGCTTATCGCCAGCGCCGCAACGACGAGGCTCGCGAGGATGAGCCGCCCTTTTGACCTCATGTCTCCTCCTTACCGTTTTCTCATTCTACCACACGGAGCCCCGTTCTCCGCTGGCAGGCCCCTTGCCCCCCATCCCCCGTCAAGCCTGGGGCGGTGATGTATGCCCTGCACCTTTGCCTCCCATCCCTCCCCTTGACGTCCTACGGCGTCGCGATGCCGGCCACGAGGTCGGCGAGCAGCTGCGCGTCGGCGAGCGTCACTTGGCCATCGCCATCGAAGTCGGCCTCCTGGCGCTGCGCCGCGGTGCCCTGGATGACGCCTTCAGCGATCTGGAGGCACAAGCGGACGTCGAGGATGTTGATCACGCCGTCCCCGTTCACGTCGCCGCGCGGCATGTACTCGTAGGCGCCGATGTCGCACCGCCCGCCTTGAGGCTGCGGCCGGATCACGCCGCGGGCGTCCGTTTTGATCGAGGGAAAGGCAGTCGGTGGCACGATGTTGATTGCCGGGCTGTCGAGAGGCAGCGCGCAGGTCTCCACCGAACCGCCGTTGTCGGCGAGCGGTCCGAGCTTTGGATCCTCTCCGATGAGATCTGTGCTCGAAGAGGCACCACTTGCGTAGGTGATGGGCGTACCTGAAGTAATGCCGATGAGGTTGTAGCCCTCTGAGGTCACGGTCCCGGAATTGTCGATGTCTGAGGGGGCCGTTCCCCCTGTGAGCGTATTACCCGCGATGATGGTTGCGCCCAGGGTGACCATGGCGCTAGCGTTGTACAGGGCAGCGCCGTCGCCCGCGGTGTTCTCCGTGAACGTGCAGTAGGTGGCCGTGCAGTTGCCGGCGAAAATGGGCTCGCCGCCCACGGTGAACATTCCACCACCGAATGTAGCTTTGTTGTCGACAAACGTGCAGTTTATCAGGGTGAGCTGATACGCCGCGCTAAATACCCCGCCGCCACTGGCCGCAGCAGTGTTGTTGTAGAACGTGCAGTTTACTAGGGTGGCAGAGTGCACGCCGTCGGTGCAGTTTATTCCCCCACCGAACGTTCCGCTGCAGCCGGTGACGGTGCAGTCCTCCAGGGTGAATTCAGCGTCACTTGCGGCGGCATATATCCCGCCACCGTAGACTCCCCGACCGTTTGAGATCGTGAGGTGGGAGATCGTCACGTTCAATCCAGTCCCGGAGGTCTTGAACACGGTGCAGTTCCCTCCCCCGTCGATCGTCACAGGGAGGGCACCGACTTCGCTGGGCCCTTCAATGTCGACCGATTTCGTGATCTCCAATGTGCCGCTTGAGAGCGTGATCGTCTGGCCGTCCAGAGAGGGAGCGAAAGTGATCTCGGGGTTGGAAGTACCCGTGTAGAGGTTCGCCTGGTAGATGGCCCAACGGAGTGAGTTCGACGTGTCAAAGCTGTCGCTTGCGTTACTCACCATCCACGGCGGCGGTACGAGCGGCGGCAGGCCGTAGACAAGTGGGGCGGCAAACAACAGAAGTGTCGCCGCGACGGCCACGATGAGGAGTTGCCTGCGCCTGGCTTTTGCAAAACCCCATCCGAAATACAAGCTACCCTCGCTCCGCGATCTGTTTCTCATCCCCTTGCCTCCTTCTCCCTGCGCGCCTAAGTAGTCTGCGCGTACAGACCCAGTCGCGGCGTTGGCGTCACGTGACAAAGGCACCAAGACGTCACTTCTCCCCGGCGCTATCCACGCGAAGAAGAGCTTTTCGCGTTCGCACCTCTCGTCCCGTCTAATAGCCTTACGTTAGAAGCGAACAAACGCTACCATACAACAACGCAGGGCAGGGATCAAGACCGTGCCGGGGCAGCGGGTGACGAGAGAGGGGTGATCAGTGGTATCGGCCAGTGAGTAGGTTCAAGACTCGTTCTGGGAAGGCGTACCCGCTCGAAACCTGTCCGACCGAGCTACCCGAGTGGACGATCTTCGAACCCAGTTCGAAAATAGTCCACTAAGGGGTACCAGCCTCGTGTCGAGGGATGTTCAATGTGCGAAGTCCGATGTTCGAGGTTGCCAAGAGTCCGTCTTCACACGCACGTTGCATCTAGTCAGGAGAGTCTGTCAACCTCGGGACGTCGGTCGGCAGACGCCGGACGGGAAACATCAATCGTCGGCCGCCCCACGGCGCTTTACTCCATTGGGATACTCGACGGCCCTTCCGAGTCGTGGTCTCCAGCCTCGAACTTCGCACATCAAACCATTGAGCTAAGGAGGAGGTCGTGATGAACATCCGAGTGGTCGATCTGTCGCGGCCGCTACGCGACGGCAGCGAGTCCTACGCCGGCGAGCCCGGCGTGCGGATCGAGCGGGTCGCCGAAGCTGCGGTAGACGGGTACACCCTCTCCCACTTCTCGCACCTCTCCGCCCACTGCGGCACGCACATCGACAGTCCCTTCCACTTCATCGCCGGCGGCGCGGACCTCTCGGGGATCGGCCTGCCACTCCTTCCGGCGTTGATCGTGCCCACGGACCGCTCACCGATCGACGTCGAGGCGTTCAGCGGCGCGCGACCGCTCCGCGGCCGGGCGGTCCTTCTCCACACCGGGTGGGACACCCGCATCGGCACACCCGGCTACTACGAAGACGCCCCGTATCTCACACCGGAGGCCGCAGCGTTCCTGGTGGAACAAGGAATCGGACTGCTCGGCCTCGACAGCCCGAGCCCCGACCGGTTCGGATCGACCGACTGGCCGGTGCACCACCTGATCCTTCGGGCCGGGATCCCGATCGTCGAGGGGCTCGTGAACCTTGACAGCCTCCCGACCGACGGAACCGATATCCGTTTCCTCGCCTTCCCGCTTCCGGTCCACGGGATCGAAGCCTCCCCGGTCCGCGCCGCCGCACTCATCATCGAGTAGAGCGATCAGGCGTAACGTCGTGGGCAACCCCCAACGCTACAGACAAACGGGGTCTTCGTAGCATTGGGGGCCTTGCGCCCGACGGCTGCGCAATCCACCCGCCAGACCACAGGCGTGACGCACATGGTGTTTACCCCCTTGGCGCAGCAAGAGGACAGGAAGCGTAGACTAGAGCAGCGTGCGGGCAGGAAACGTATATGACAATGGGATTACGCTGGCGCCTCCGCTGTGATCACCAAGAGACTGGCTTGGCAATTGTCGTTCCGTCACTGAGGACAAGAGGATCCGGAAACTGGTGGCTGAAATACGTCTTCACGTTGATCTTGAATGACCCTGGGGCTAGCTGCCTAAGTTCATCATTTACCCGCAGATATGGAAAGGCAAATAGAAGCGTCTTCGTTGGGTACAGAGTGCTACATGTCCGGACAGCAGGTGCGAGGTCAGTATCGCCACTAACTAAAACCACGCTATCGGCACTGTCTTTAATGCAGATTTCAAACAGCTTCGCGGCAATTGCCACGTCAGTCTCTTTCTCTTTCATGCGCTTGAACTGCCCGAGCGAAACCTCAACCCCCGTGCCTTCCAGGCACCGCATGTACAAAGCATGTCTGGCCTGCTTCGCTTGGGAACGATGGGTAGGTGGCGCTGAGAAGTAGAAGATACTCTCTAGGGCGGCAGGCTCGCCGCACGCTCGCGAAACAAGCGGAAGATAACGTCGGCACAACGATGCAATGTCAAGCCACTTGGCCGTCATCCCAGGGTGCTTGCGCTGAGCGTCCACCAAGGAGTGATAGAGGTTGAAGCCATCTACAAGATACGCTGCTCTATGCACGCCACAGAATAAGGCGAAACCCTCCAGGTAGCAACCTGGAGGGGACCAGTACGCCGAAGCTTACTGGCGATGAGTGTTCGCCATATATATACATCAAGCCCTCGGAAGCGTCAAGGGGGACAACCGTCACCTAGGGGGCTTCCGCCTGCTTCGGCGCAGCTATCAGGCCATCTACTAACCCTTCGCTCTTTGCACAAAGCAACTTTCAGAGTGCACTCCGCTGCAAGTGCCGCCGCATCTCTCGCCGCTCCTGATCTGCCAGAATCGCGTGCGACAATTGCATCCTCTAATCTGCTCGTTGACGTTGCACGCAATTCTCCTAGTGATGGCATAGCCGGTCAATTCATCATACAGGGTTGGATGGGCATGTATGCAAGGTGCAGTGCGGAGATGGCTCCAACACAGACAAATCGTCTTCGCGCACTGGCAGAAATTGGCGAAGTTCAGAAATGAGATTACCGCCGCCAAGAGCGGCAGCATCAATGCCAAACAGAGAATGAAGCACTTCATCAGAGGTGGCAACAACTACAGCATCTCCTCTGATGAGACTAAAATCAAGTGATCCTACACACGCACGAGCGCGTCCCAACCAACAGCTACTTCGGGACCGATTTGGTTGGTCAAGAACCATCGCAAGTCGAGCTGGAGGAAGCACCTATCTTCTTGCGCACAGCCATCCCAAATTGCCCTTTCACCATACCTGGAACCGAGAACTATCAGGAAATGGCTTCCATCTGTCATCGCCCTCATCCTAACTCACCCTCTCTTGCTGCCGTAAAGGGATAAGCACCACGCACATCACATTCGCACCGGGGAGTAGCGCGAATTCGACGTCGAGCTTCGACCCTCGCACCTTGAACTTCGAACAAGACGTCGCACACAAGGTGCGACGTCTTAGATCTCGAATGTCGCGGCGAGCACCGTGTGATCGGAGGGGCGGTCGGCGGTGCGGGGGTGAAGGTCGATCCACGCGGCCACCGACCGGTCGGCAAGCGGCGGGGTCGCAAGGATGTGATCCACCCGCCAGCCCTTTCCCCGCGCCACGCCGTCCTTGACCCGGTAGTCGTAGAACGTGTACTGCCCGGGGCGCGACTCGTGCCTGCGGAAGACGTCGGCAACCCCCCAGGCCACGACCGCGGCGAGCGCAGCCTGCTCATCGGGATGGAACCCCACGTGTCCGCGCAGCCCCACGGGATCGTGCACGTCGATCGGTTCGGGCGCCACGTTCAGGTCCCCCACCCACAGGAGCGGCTCCCTCGGCGAGAAGTGCCGCGCGAAGTACCGCCGCAGCCTTGAGAACCACTCGAGTTTGTACTGGAAGAACGGGTCCTCCGGGTCGCGCCCCTGAGGAACGTAGGTGTTGACGATCGGCAGGCCACGGATCCGGGCGCAAACCAGGCGCGCCTCGTCGGCAGGCCCGTCGTCATCCAGGCCGAACCGCGGCTCGGCGATCGGCTCGCGGGAGAGGATCGCCACGCCGTTGTAGGCCTTCTCCCCGCGGTAAAGCGCCTGGTAGCCAAGCTCCGCGAAGGCATCCGATGGGAAGCGCGCGTCCTCAACCTTGGTCTCCTGCAGGCAGAGGACGTCGGGCTGGTTTCTCGAGAGCCAGGAAAGCAGGATCGGAACCCGAGTCCGCACGGAGTTGACGTTGAAGGTCGCCACGGTAAAGGGCACGGTTACTCCCTGTGGCGTGAGACGAACTTGGGGATGAACTCCCGCAGCGCCGAGCCGCCGACGAACTCCCGCAGGATCGAGTTGCGAGGGATCGTGTCGCAGGGGTACGGGTCGAACCAGCCAAGGAACGCGAGCAGCCGGTCGGCCTCGATCCGCGCCCGGGTCTCCTTGACCTGGAGGAGGAGCGGCTGGACGAGCGGCTTGAGCACGGCAAGCTCATAGACGAGCGCCGAGTTGAACATCACGTCGGCCCGCTCCTGGTAGGGGAAGATGTTCTGCTTCTCCCCCTGCCGCACGTTCTCCCACATCGAGAGGGTCGTCTGCGCGGTGTAGCCGCGGAAGACGGCGTCGCGGGCGATCCGGCGGACGAGCCGCGTGTCGGTCGTCGGGATCCGGTTGTGGCTGTCGAGGTTGAGCTGGGTGAGCGCCGAGATGAAGACCCGATAGACGGCGTCCTTGGGGAAGCCCTTGAGGATATCGGGGTTCAAGCCGTGGATTCCCTCGACGATGAGGATCTGATCGGGATTGAGCTTCACGATTGGACCATCCTCCCGCTCGCCGGTGTGGAAGTTGTACCGCGGCAGGGTCACCCGCTCTCCCGACAGGAGCGCGTGCAGCTCTTCCTCGAAGAAGGGAAGGTCGAGCGCGGCGAGCGAGTCGAAGTCGATCGGCGTGCCGTCCTCCGAGATCTGCGAGCGGGGACGGAAGTAGTCGTCCATTCCCAACGGGTAGGGATGCAACTCGTTGGCGATGAGCTGGACCGCGAGCCGGCGGGAGAAGGTCGTCTTCCCCGAGGACGACGGCCCGGCGATGAACACCAGGCGGTGATCGGCGTCGTAGTGCTCCGCGAGCGTGTGGGCGATCTCGGCGATCCGCTGCTCGTGGAGCGCCTCGGAGACGAGCACGACCTCCTCCATCCGGTTCGTGCGGATCGCCTCGTTGAGCGAGCTCACGTCCCGCACGCCGACCACGTCGAGCCACTTCCCGTACTCGCTGAACACCTCCCGCAGCCCGGTGAACCGCTGCGAGGGCAGAAGCCGGGCCGGCGCCTCCCGCCGCGGAAACCGCAGGATGAACCCGCCGGCGAAGAGCTCCAGGGTGAAGTACCGCAGGACGCCGGTCGAAGGGACCATGTAGCCGTAGAAGTAGTCGAGGAAGCCGTTCAGGGAGTAGAGGTGGATGTGATCCTCCCCGACGTCCTTCAGGAGGCGAAGCTTGTCCTCCTCCCCGCGCGCGGCGAACACCGCCTCGGCCTGCGCCGCGGTCACCCGGTGGCGAACGACCGGCAGATCCCCGGCGACCATCTTGCGCATCCGCTCCTTGATCCGGCCGAGCTCCTCGGCGGAGAACGGGGCGCGGCCCTCCACGCGGCAGAAGTACCCGCCGTAGGGCACGGAGTAGTCGACGTACAGCCGCGCGTCCGGATAGAGCTCGTAGGTCGCGACGATGAGGAGGAAGGAGAGGCTGCGGGTATAGATCCGCATCCCGTCGGAATCGGAGAGGAAGATCGGCGTCGCCTCGACGTCCACGTCAACCGGCCAGGCGAGCTCGCGCAGCTCGTCCTCTACGATCGCCGCGACCGGAGCGTCGTCCCGGCCCTCGAACGCGAACTTGAAGAACGCGTCGAGCCGCGTGCCACGGTCCGCCTCGAAGACCCGCCCATCCGCAAGGTGGACCTGCACGGTCTTGCGCGCCTGTGCCTCCCGTATCTGACCGCCTGCCTCCGCCATGGTCCCTCCGGAAACCCTCACTCTAGCGCCCGCCATAGAGGGTGTCAACCCGCAGGACGATACAGAACGGATCGACGCAAGCACACTTACGGCGAGCGAACCGGCCGGCGCTCAGCTACATACGAGGGGGAAGACCGTCTCCCGGAGCGCGTCGATCGTGCGGCCGAGCTCGTCGAGGACCCGCACCGGGGACGGCTCGTCGAGCTCCGCCCCGCGGAGCCGGGCCACGTCCACGCCGTAGGGGGCGGCTTCCATCCGCCACCCGATCGGGATCTCGTCGGGGAGTTCGACCCTGTTCATCCGCGCCCAGGCGAGCGTCCAGGCGCGCGCCACGTTCCCCACGTCGTAGCCGCCCCCTCCCAGGGCAACCCACGGCAACTCGAGCCTCCGCAGGCGCGCCACGTACGCCTCGAAGCAGCGCAGGCTCATGCCGAGGGCAGCCACGCGGTCGCCGAGCAGGGCGTCGGCGCCGAGCTGCGTGACGAGGACGTCCGGGGCGTACCGGTCGAGAAGCGGGAAGACCGCCTCGTCAAAGACCCGCTCGAAGGCGTCGTCGCGGGCCCCCGGCAGGAGCGGGACGTTCACGGCGTAACCGCGTCCGGCATCGAGCCCAATCTCGCTGACGAACCCGGTCCCCGGGAAGATGGTGTGGCCGTCCTGGTGAACGGAGATCGTCAGGGCCCGGTCGGTCTTGTAGAAGGCGTGCTGCACGCCGTCGCCGTGGTGGGCATCGATGTCCACGTAGGCAACCCGCTTACCCGCTTCAACGAGCGTCATGACCGCGAGGGCGGCGTCGTTGACGTGACAGAACCCGGCAGCGTGCGTGGGCATGGCGTGGTGGAGCCCGCCAGCGAGGTTGAACGCGACCTGCGCCCGGCCCGCGAGCACCTCCTTCGCACAGTCGATCGACGCGCCGGCGACGCCCGCCGCCCACTCGTAGACCCCGGGAAAGACCGGGTTGTCCCCGGTGCCCAGGTTGTGGGAAAAGAGGTTGGGGACCCACATGCCGCTGTCGGCCAGGCGCAGGACCTCGAGGTACGCCGCGGAGTGAAACGCGAGCAGCTCTTCATCGGTTGCCATGCGCGGAGACAGGGTACAGATCCCGTCTCCTTCGACCAGGCCGAAGGCGTCGAGCAGGGCGTAGGTGAGCCCCAGGCGGTAGGTCTTGAACGGGTGATACGGGCCGAAGTCGAAGCGCAGGAAAGTGCGCGGATCCACCAGGCAATTCATCGCAGGTCCTCCCTTGCCCGCGGGGGATCTTATCGCCGGGACGGCGGTCGGGCAATGCACCGTACCCGAGTGCCCGCTGCAGAGGGGTCGATCAGAAGTCCCAGCGCTGCTTGATCGCCTCCGGCCCGATGCCCCAGGGGTCGCAACCCAGCGGGATGTACCCGTCGTGGGTCGGATCGACCGCGGTCTCGGCCACGGCGTAGAGCTGATGGGAGATGTCCAACACCCCAGGGGTCGTCCCGGCCGGGCAGTCGTTGCCGAACCCCGCCGCGGACGGCACCGGCACGAGCGCGAGCACGTGGTCGGGGAGCCCGTCCCCGTCGGTGTCGACGAACGCCATGGTGACGGGGATCCCCAGGGCACGCAACAGGCTCACGTAGAGGATCGTCGTGTCCTCGCAGTCGCCGCCCTCCTCGACGAGCGTTTCGAGCGGGTAGAGCGGGTACTCGAACCCCGGCTGGTCGGGGATGTAGGCGATCGCCCCCTGGATGAACGACAGCGCGAACTTGGCGAAGGTCAGCCCGCCGACGCCGCCGATCCGGTCGTTCAGGGCGTTGGCGACGTCGACGAGCGTCGGGTCGTCGCGCGGCGCAAGGACGTAGTCCCCGTAGTTGTAGTCCCCGACGAGTGGGGTGCGCGGCTGATTGTGGTACGTCTCGTACAGCCCCTTCGGCAGCAGGAGCTCCATCGCCTGCGCGGTGCCGTGGTAGGTCCAGGTATAGCGGCACAGGAGCTCGTCGCTTCCCACGGGCAGGACGTGGATGTCGCCGGTGGCGCTGTCCTCGTTCCCGGCGTTGTCGACGACCTGCAGGGTGATCGTGTAGTCCCCGGCCGAAGTGTAGGTGTGCACCGGACGGACCCCCGACCCGGTCGCGCCGTCGCCGAAGTCCCAGGCGTACTGCCGGATCTGGCCGTCCGGATCGACGGAGGCCCCGGCGTCGAAGTGCACCTCGAGCGGCGCGTAGAGGTAACCGTGCGACACCTGCGTGGTGAACGCGGCGCTCGGTGGAAGCGGGGAGCTCGATTGGGTACAGCCTCCGAGAAGGAGAACGATCCCCACAATCACCAGGTACCGGCTCAGTCCCTTCCCCATCGTTCCTTATCGTCCCTCCCGGCTGCAGATTCTAGGCGGCGCCCCGGCCGGCCGCAATGGACAGGAAACCACTTTCTAATCTGTATTCTGCTTGCTTGTTGTTCATTGACCGGCGACCCGATCCGTGCTACCATTGCGCCGCGGGGAGGGGATCTTCCATGTATATGATCATTGTGGGTGCCGGGAGCATCGGCACGAGCCTGATCGATATCGCGACCAAGGACAAGAACAATGTCGTCGTCGTCGAGTCGAACGCCAACCGCGCCAAGGAACTCAGCAACAAGTATGACATCACGGTGCTCAATGCGGATGCGACATCGGCGGAGACCCTGCGCGAGGCCGGCTCGGACCGGGCGGACGCCCTGATCACGACGACCAGCGACGATGCGATCAACCTGATGGTCGTCTCCATCGCCGATCGCCTGAAGATCCCGTCGATCGTCGCCGTGGTGAACGACCGGGAGCACGCGGAGTTCTTCCACAAGCTCGGGGCCAACGTCCTCGAGAACCCCGAGGATGTGGTGGCGAACCACCTCTACACCGCGGTGCGGCAGCCGAAGCTGAAGGAGTACACCATCCTCTCACAGGGCGAACAGGTCTTCCGAATCACCGTCAACAAGGGTTCGCCGCTCGTCGGTCACTCGCTGGCCGAGTCGATCGAGCGGGCGATCCTCCCGAAGACTGCGCTGGTGACCGCGGTGGAGCGGGATGGGAAGAACGAGATCTCGACCAGCGACACGATCATCAACGCCCAGGACGTGCTCACGCTCTTCACCCTCGAACGGGTGAACGACGAGCTCGTTGACAAGCTCACTGGATGAGCCCTTCCCGAATCGACCCGGACCTGCGGATCATCCTACGGGACCTGGGCCTGCTCGTCCCCGTCGTGGGGATCATGGCCCTGGCGTCGCTCGTCATCCCGGCGATCTTCGATGAATCCTACGCATTCCTCCCGCTTGTTGCGACCGCGCTGGCCTCGTTCGGCCTCGGCGCGGCGCTGTACCTCCCGTTCCGCAACGCCGGCGAGGCCAAGCTCAAGCACGGAATGATCACGGCGGCGTTCGGTTGGCTGCTCGTCGCCGCGCTGGGATCGCTTCCCTTCGTTCTCACGGCGCTGCTCGCCCAGCGGGCGGGGATCGGCTCGCAGACCCTCCTCCACTTCAAGGACCCGCTGAACGCGTT
Source organism: uncultured Thermotogae bacterium (assembly GCA_964495585.1). GTDB lineage: Bacteria > Bipolaricaulota > Bipolaricaulia > UBA7950 > UBA9294 > CAZBWD01. The sequence goes on along the minus strand of CAZBWD010000035.1, from coordinate 276 downwards.
CTTCGAATCGGTGTCCGGGTACACGGGAACCGGCCTCACCATGGTCGAGCGGGCGGACCTCTTGCCGCATACCATCCAGTGGTGGAGAAGCTTCATCGAGTGGGTCGGGGGGATGGGCGTCATCGTCCTCATGCTGACGATCCTCGCCGGACCGCGGCCGGGGGCGGCGACCTACAGCCTGTACTACTCCGAGGCGCGGGGGGAGAAGATCCACCCGAGCATCGTGTCCACGCTGCGCACGATGTGGTGGATCTTCCTTCTGTACACGTTCATCAG
>CAZBWD010000034.1:0-13060 GCA_964495585.1 uncultured Thermotogae bacterium | reverse complement strand
GGAGGCCACCTCGCCAGCCTGCCTCGGGGTAGCAATGCCGAAGCCCACCGCCAGCGGTTTATCCGTTGCCCTTCGTACCCGCTCCACAAAGGCCGCCAGATCGGATGGAAGCTGATCCCGAGCACCGGTGATCCCCGTTACCGAGACCAGATAAACAAAGCCTTGCGAGTGTTCGGTCACCAACCGAATGCGTTCCGGTGTGCTGGTGGGAGCCAGCAGATAGACTAGAGCCAACTCATGCTGGTGACACGCCTGCTCCAGCGTCGCCCCTTCCTCCGGAGGCAGGTCCGGCACAATCAGGCCGTCCACCCCCGCCTCCACGCACGCTTGGCAGAACGCCTCTTCGCCGTAAGCAAGAATAGGGTTGTAATAACTCATGAAGAGTAAGGGAGTCATGTTCCCTCGTTGTCGCAAGGTTGTCGCCATGTCAAGACACCAGGAGACTGTCGCGCCTTGTTGCAAGGCGATGTGGGCGGCATGCTGAATCACGGGGCCATCGGCCAGGGGGTCGGAGAAGGGCACCCCCAGTTCGATCAGGTCGGCCCCGGCCGCGACCGCTGCTTCGACCAGTTGAAGCGATCGCTCCAGCGAGGGATAGCCAAGGACGAAATAGGGCATCAGGGCCGCGTGGTTCTCGACTCGCGCCTGCCCAAATGCGGATACGATATGCTCTACACCTCTTATCCCGGTCATGATTCCTCCTCCCGCGCTTTGAGCACGTTTTCCAGGTCCTTGTCCCCCCGGCCTGAAAGGTTGACGAGGATGATCCGGTCAGCCTTCATCTTGGAGGCCCGCTTTATCGCCTCGGCTAGGGCATGGGCCGATTCCAACGCCGGGATGATTCCCTCCAACTGGCAGAGAAGCGCAAACGCCTCTAGTGCTTCGGTATCGGTGGCGTAGGTGTACTCCACGCGGCCCAGGTCACGCAGGTGGCTGTGCTCAGGGCCGACTGCTGGATAGTCCAGGCCAGCGGAGACCGAGTGGGTCGCCACGATCTGTCCACCGGCATCCTGAAGGACCAAGGAACGGGTGCCGTGCAGGACGCCGATCCTTCCTTTGGCCGGGTCGGAGAACCGCGCGGCGTGCTCTCCTGTCTTGATCCCACGCCCACCGGCTTCTACCCCTACCATAGCCACTGGATCGTCCAGAAAGGGATAGAACAAGCCAATCGAATTGGACCCACCCCCCACACAGGCGACCAGGCAATCGGGCAGCCGACCTTCGGCCTCGAGGATCTGGCCGCGGGCCTCGCGGCCGATGATAGCCTGAAAGTCCCGCACAATCATCGGATAGGGATGCGGTCCGAGCACAGAGCCCAACAGGTAGTAGGTCGTCCGGACATTGGTTATCCAATCGCGGATCGCCTCGTTGATGGCGTCCTTGAGGGTGCGACTGCCAGCGTCCACCGGCCGCACCTGTGCACCCAAAAGGCGCATCCGCTCAACATTGGGGGCCTGGCGCTCCATATCTTCAGTCCCCATATAGACCACACACTCCATGCCCAACAACGCTGCGGTCGTGGCGGTGGCTACTCCGTGTTGGCCGGCCCCGGTCTCTGCCACCAGTCGGTGTTTCCCCATCTGCCGGGCCAAGAGGACCTGCCCTATGGTGTTGTTGATCTTGTGAGCCCCGGTATGCGCGAGATCCTCTCGCTTGAGATAGAGCTTCGCTCCACCACAGTGGGCTGTCAGCCGCCGGGCAAAAAAAAGCGGCGTCGGTCGGGCCACGTAGTCCCGGATTAGCCCCTCCAGGTCGCTTGAAAACGCCAGACTTGTCTTCGTCTTACGATACGCCTGCTCAAGCTCCTCCAGGGCGGGCATCAGCGTCTCCGGGACAAATTTCCCTCCATAGGGGCCAAAGTAGCCCCGCCTGTCAGGGAGGGCGTGGGGGACTCGCCGTTCATCTGCTTGCATCATTGGACTCCCTCGTTACAGAGTTGATCTTTTGCTGCGGCGATGAACCGCCTCACTCTATCGTGGTCCTTACGGCCTGGACTCGCCTCGACGCCACTGGCCACATCCACCCCCCAAGGATGGACCGCGCAAACTGCCCGGCCCACATTTTCTGGGGTCAGCCCACCCGCTAGAAGGATCGGCCCGAATGCCTTGGCCCGCACCGCCAGGCTCCAATCGAACGTTGTGCCTGTTCCGCCCCGCTGCTGAGGGAGATAGCTGTCGAGCAGATAAGCCGTCGCCCGATAGCGCTCGACCTCGGCCAGAGAGCGCCGATCGCGGACACGAAACCCCTTAATCACCTTGATACCCTGATCCTGAAGGGCTTCGACCATCGCTGGCGACTCCGCACCATGAAGCTGAGCGTAATCCAGATTACATAACGAGACAATCATCCGCACCGCCTCAAACGCCTCATCTACGAAGACCCCGACGAATTGAACCGCAGCATGAGTGTCACGTACACTCTTGATTATCGATTTCATCCGGTCTGGAAACACATAGCGAGGGCTGGGTGGGTAGAAAATGAAGCCCAGCAAGTCGGCTCCGGCTTCGGCGGCGACAAGGGCGTCCTCCAGAGTGGTGATCCCGCAGATCTTCACCCGCGTCACGGCAATCTTCCTGTCACAAGGTCCTGCACCACCGCGGCCACATCGGGTGCCGTGACCAAGGCCTCGCCCACCAGCACGGCATCGGCCCCCATTGCCGCCAAGAGGTGCACATCCACAGCGGTATGAATCCCGCTTTCGGCCACGGCGATGACATCATTGGGAAGAAGCGCGTGCAGCCGTTCAAAACGTGTCGGATTGACGGTGAAGTCGCGCAGATTGCGGTTGTTGATGCCAATGACCCGAGGATGCAGTGAGAGGGCCCGCTTCATCTCCGCTTCGTCGTGCACCTCGACCAACGCGGTCATGCCCAACGCGTGTGTCAACGCCAACAATGCTGCAAGTTGCGCGTCGGAGAGCACGGCAACAATGAGGAGCAGCGCATCGGCGCCAGCGACACGGGTCTCCACCACCTGATAGGGATCGAAGATAAAGTCCTTGCGCAGGATAGGAATCGTAAGCCGCGCCTCCCGAAGCGCGCGCTTGATCTTGGAGAGGTCGTCAAGCGATCCTTGAAAGAACCGCTCGTCGGTGAGGACCGAGATCGCTGCTACCCCGTTCTCCGCATAGGTCATCGCGAGATCCACGGGGTCAAACGTGGGGCAGAGCACGCCCTTGGAAGGAGAGGCATGCTTGACTTCGGCGATGACTCGGACCCTTGCGCCAACGAGGACTGCGGGGAAGTCCAGCGCAGGCGACTGCTCAGCGACCTGGGTCTCGAGCACCGCCCGTGATACCGCCTGTTGTTGCGTCTCTAGCTCATAGCGCTTATGGACCATGATCTCATCCAGGATCACGCTTTATGCACCTCTCTCCCGGGTGAAGGCAACAAGTTCGGTGAGCTTGGACTGCGCCGCTCCCGAGTCGATGCTCTCCGTTGCCAGGGTGAGTCCCTCGATCAGGTCATGCGCCAAGCCTCCTGCCACAAGGGCGCACGCCGCGTTGAGAAGCACCACATCCCGCGTGGGTCCCGGCTTTCCAGCGAGGATGTCACGAACGATGCCCGCGTTCTCCTGCGCATCCCCCCCGGCCAGATCAGAGAGGGCCGCCCGCGGTAGGCCAAATTCCAGCGGATCCAGGGTGAAGGTGTGTACCTGACCGTCCTGCAGACGCGTCACGAGATTAGGTCCTACCGTGGAGAGCTCGTCCAGTCCCGCAGCGCCGTGGACCACGAAGGCAGCCTGCGCCCCGAGCGCATTAAGCACTTTTGCCATCACCTCGGTGAGGGCTCCGTCGTAAACCCCCAGCACCTGTACCTGTGCCCCGGCCGGATTGGTGAGCGGGCCCAGGATGTTAAACACCGTGCGTACACCCATCTCTCGTCGGGGGCCAATAGCGTGCTTCATGGCCGGGTGAAGCAGAGGCGCATAGAGGAACCCGATCCCTACCTCATCGATACAGGTACTGACCTCCTCCGGCGAGATGGTTAAGGAGACACCGAGGACCTCCAATACATCTGCGCTCCCACACTTGCTGGATACGGAACGGTTCCCGTGCTTGGCCACAGCCAGCCCTGCTCCCGCGATCACAAATGCCGCCGTGGTAGAGATATTGAACGTCCCACTTTCATCCCCACCGGTCCCACAGGTATCCACGAGGGGTTGGCGACGGGGACGAATGGCAACCGCGTTACGCCGCATCGCACGGGCAAAACCAGTTATCTCGTCCACAGTCTCACCCTTCAGCCGGAGCGCAATCAGAAACCCGCCGATCTGCGCTGGCGTGGCGTCTCCTCTCATGATCTGCTCCATCACGGTTTCAGCGTCTGTTTCCGACAAACTCTGGCCTTCTAGCAGGCACGCCAGCGCTTCCTTAATCGTCATCGGTACCTCCCTTGCTCTCCTGCTGTCCCACAACGAGGAAGTTCTCCAGCAGATGTCTTCCCTCTGGCGTGAGGATCGATTCGGGGTGGAACTGAACGCCAAAGACGGGGTGGTCGCGGTGACGGAGCGCCATCACTTCCCCAGCCGCCGTGAAGGCCGTGACCTCCAAGACGGAAGGAAGTGGTTCCTCCACAATCAACGAATGGTAGCGGGTTGCCGTGAATGGGCCGGGGAAGCTGGTGAAGATCCCTTGCGAATTGTGATAGATAGTCGATGTCTTCCCGTGCATCAGGTACGGGGCATTCCCGATGATCCCCCCGAAGGCATAAGCGATCGCCTGATGTCCCAGACACACCCCGAGGATAGGGACACGCTTATAGAAATACTTGACGACATGTGGGGAAATGCCGCTTCGCTCCGGTCTACCCGGCCCAGGAGAGATGACGATGTAGGCGGGAGAAAGTGCATCTAATTCTTTCAACGTCACCTGGTCGTTACGATACACGCGAAGCGTCGCCCCTAATTCCCCCAGATATTGGACTAGATTATAGGTAAAGGAATCGTAGTTGTCAATGACGGCGATCATCTCTCACCTCCGGTTGCGGGAACGATCGTTAAACTCCCTGTCCCTGATTCGATCCCTCCGTGCTCGGCGATGCGAACGGCCTCTGCCAGTGCCTTTGCCTTGTTGAGGGTCTCTTGATATTCCCGCGCCGGCTCCGAATCCGCAACGATTCCCGCCCCGGCCTGCACGTGAACCCTATCTCCCTGCATGACAATAGTGCGGATGGCGATGCAAGTGTCCATGTTGCCCAAATAACTGAAATAGCCCACCGCTCCCGCATAGGGACCACGGCGCTCGCCTTCCAGTTCAGCGAGAATCTCCATCGCTCGCACCTTGGGGGCTCCGGAAACGGTTCCCGCAGGGAAGGTCGCCCGCAGCAGATCAAACGCATTCACCTCCGCCCGGAGCTCTCCCCGCACGCCAGAGACGATATGCATCACATGCGAATACCGCTCGATGACCATCAACTCCGGCACATGGACGGTGCCGTATCGACAGACCCGACCCAGATCGTTCCGTCCCAGGTCGACCAGCATCACATGCTCGGCCCGCTCCTTAGGATCCGCCAGTAATTCTTCTGCCAAGGCCTCATCCTCCGCCGGGCTACGGCCGCGTGGTCGGGTACCCGCAATCGGCCGTACCTCGGCTCGGCTGTCCTCCAATCGGACCAACAATTCGGGAGAGGTGCCGATGATGCGTACATTGCCGGGAAGGTCCAAGTGGAACATATAGGGAGACGGGTTCAGCATCCGCAGCGTGCGGTAAATCGCGAACGGATCGACGCTAGTACGCCGAGAGAGGCGTTGAGAAAGTACCACCTGGAAGATATCGCCTGCGGTGATGCAATCCTTCGCCGTGCGAACCGCCGCTTCAAAGTCGGCCTGTGTGCAATTGGATACCCACACGTTGTCGGTCTCTTCCTCTTCGGAAGCGGGCATTGCCGCACAGGCCACAGGGCGCTGTAGAGCAGAGACAATGGCATCAATCTTCTTGCTTGCGGTCTCATAGCCCGTCGTCACATCCTTTTCTACGTGAGCACTGGCTACCACCAGCAGACGGTGTTTTACGTGATCAAAGATCACCAGACTGTCCATTAACAGAAAGATCGCATCCGGCAAACCAAGGCCGGTCTTCTCAGCCAAGGGCGCCCGCTCGAAGAAACGAACAGCATCGTACCCCAAGTAGCCCACTAAGCCGCCATAGAAGCCGGGTATTCCTTCAACCCTGACCGGACAATAGCGAGCCAGGAGTTGCTGCATCGCGGCAAGAGGATCCCCTTCAACCGGGGTGAGCGGCTGTACCGACGCTCCTTCCTGCCAGGTCACCGTTCCGGCATCCGCGGTCAGAATTCCGACCGGATCCACACCCAGAAACGAGTAACGACCCAACTGCTCACCCTTTTCCACGCTCTCAAGCAGAAAGGAGGAACTCCTCCCTCTCAGCTTGAGGTAGACGGATACAGGCGTTTCCAAGTCCGCAGGCAACTGCCTCCATATCGGGACCAGGTTTCCCTCCCTGGCCAACACACGCACTTCATCAACTGTGGGGTGATACATCATGACCCTCCTTTGAACGGGCCCCTGAAACTGTCCGAAACGCGGCATCATTAAATGCCACGCCACCACAGTGATGATTGCCAGGCAACAAACCGTCCGATGTAGAAGGAAGCGATGTTCATACCTATCCTATCCTCGGCGCAACGATTGTCGGAGTGCCTGCTCGCAGGCCGTACGCATAACCCGGATCGGAGCCAGGCGACCTATCCACAGCTCGAACGCGAGCGCTCCCTGTCGTACGAGCATTTCCAGCCCGCGGATCGGCCGGGCCCCTGAGGCCTCTGCCTGCTTCAGCAAATGCGTTCGAGGTGGGTTATAGACGAGATCGAAGACAACGAGCTGTGCCGGAATAGACACATCGTCAGGCCAGATGGATCCTTCTACCTTTGGCCACATACCCACCGGTGTCGCGTTGACGAGCAAATCTGAAGCACGAACCGATTCCACGAGCGTTTCAGGAGTGAGCGACAGCGTGTGGAGCGTCGTCGCGGCGGCCGAACCAGCAAGATCGGAGATCAACGTCTCTGTCTTCTGGGAGTCGATGTCCAACACCAAAATCTCCGCTGCGTTGGCTTCCAGCAAGCCGTAGACCACCGCTCGCCCTGCGCCGCCCGCCCCCACTACGACGGCACGTTTGCTTTCAGGGTCAAATCCCTCATGGCGTAGGGCGATGACAAACCCTTTGTGGTCCGTGTTGTGGCCGTTGAGCACCGCGCCTTTACCCTCTCGTCGGTCCACGACGATCGTGTTGACTGCACCAAGAGTGCTAGCCCCCGGGGCGATGCTGTCGAGGGCGGACATCACGGTCTGCTTGTGCGGCACAGTCACGTTCGCCCCGCGGAACCCGAGAGCCGCCAAGCCGCGGACGGCTTCGTCGAGCCGATCCGGGACGACGGGGAGTGGGATGTAGCGCCAGTTTAGCCCCAGCACGTCGAACGCGGCGTTGTGCATCGCCGGCGACAGGCTGTGCTCGACGGGGTCTCCGATCAAGCCGACGAGTTTCGTCGATCCGTCAATCATCGTTCACCCCTAGCGTTCGCATCTGTTCAAAGAACCCGGGGTATGAGTCCGCGGTGCACTTCGCATCCTCGATCGTTACCGAGCCGTCGGCGACGAGCCCGGCCACGGCGAGCGCCATCGCCAGCCGGTGATCGCCGTGACTGTCGACAACACCGGCGCGCAGTTGCGTCGGGCCATCGATAACGAACCCGTCCGGGCGGGCCTCGATCCTTGCCCCCAGCGTGCGCAGCTCGCCAGCCAAGGTGTCGATCCGATCGGACTCCTTGACTCGCAGTTCGCCGGCGTTCCGCACCACGGTCTCCCCGCGTGCCTGGGTCGCAGCCACCGCGAGAGCGGGAAACTCGTCGATCATCCGCACCACCGTCGCACCGCCGACCGTCGCCGCGCGAAGTCCCGCGCTTCGGACGTGGAGGTCGGCAACGGGCTCGCCGCCCTCCACGCGTTCGTTCTCCCGCCGCACGTCGGCGCCCATCTCAGCGAGGACATCGAGGAGCCCGGTTCGGGTCGGGTTGACGCCGACACCGACCAGGACGATCCGCGACCCGGCGACGAGCGTCGCGGCGACGAGCGGAAACGCGGCCGACGAGACGTCGGCTGGGATGCGGATGATGAGCGGAGCCAGCCTCTGCGTTGGACGAACGGTGACGTTGAGGCCGTCAACGTCGACATCGGCGCTCATTGCCGCGAGCAGTCGTTCGGTGTGGTCACGAGCCGGTCCCGGCTGGCGCATGGTTGTCTGACCATCGGCGAAGAGTCCGGCGAGCAAGAGTGCGCTCTTCACCTGCGCACTCGCCACCGGAAGGTCGTGATCGATGCCGTGCAGGAGGCGGCCGTGAATGGTCAAGGGCGCGCGGCCGTCGGTATCCGTGATATCGGCCCCCATGCGCCGGAGCGGTTCGACCACGCGATGCATCGGGCGGCGGAGCAGTTGTTCATCACCGGTGAGAACGCTGTGAAACGATTGGCCGGCGAGGATTCCGGCGAGGAGCCGCATCGTCGTCCCCGAGCGAACGCAATCGAGCGGGCGTGCCGGAGCGGCCAAGCCACGAAGCCCGCGGCCGTGAACCGTCGCCTGACCTTCAACGAGGTCAACGTCGATCCGGAGAGCGCGGAGGCAGCCGATCGTGGCCCTGACGTCGCCGGTCGAGAGCGCCTCGTCAATCCGGCTCTCACCCTCGGCCAATGCGGCGAACAGGAAGGCCCGGTGGGAGATCGACTTATCCCCGGGAACGCGAAGACTTCCGGAAAGCGGCGACGCGCAGGGATGGATCGCTCGGCTCATGGGAACATCCTTTTCCTTTCGTTTCGGCTCCCGGTGAGGACGGCGCGCAAAGGGATCTCGTTGGTCTCGCTGATGAGGCCGACCAGCTCGTCGAGTGCATCACGGAAGACGCCGGCTGCCTCAACTACTGCGTCCCGATTGGTGAGTAGGATATCGAGCATCATCGTCACGTCGCTGCCGGCGAGGCGGGTGGTATCGCGGAACCCCCCGGCCACGATCTCCCACGCCGCCGGGTCGCTTGACGTGGTGGCATCGGCCGTCCGTACGAGGGCGCAGGCGAGCAGGTACGGCAGATGGCTCAAGGTCGCTGCGAGCCGGTCTTGGCGAGCCGGGTCGAGGACGAGGGGGCGGGCGCCGGTCGCCGTGACGATCGAGCGGCCGAGGGCCAGCGCTTCGGGCGGGGTCCGCGCGAGCGGCGTGAGGATGAACGTACAACCGCGGTACAGTGTGGGGTCTGCCGCGTCGATTCCGGAAACCTCCTTGCCGCACATCGGGTGGGCGCCAAGCGGCTGGACGTGAGCGGGCAGTCGTTCCATCTGGGAAACGATTTGTGCTTTTGTGCTGCCGATGTCCATGACGAGGCAGCCTTCGGACAAGAGTGACGCGATCTCTTTCAATTGCCGCATGATCACGCGCACCGGGGTGGCGAGGATGACGACGTCGGCCGTCGGCAGCGCGACCGCGGGATCGATCGTCCCTTCGTCGATCAGACCCCGCTTCTCGGCCTGGACGATGGTCTCCGGCCGACGCGCAACGCCAACCACGGCACGGCAACGGCCGCGCAGCGCCCCGGCAATGGAACCGCCCATCAGCCCCAGCCCGACCACGACGACCCGGCAATCCGAAAGCGTTCTCACAGCCGTCTCCCCACCGCGGCGGCGACGGCGCGGAGCGACGCGGCCAACGCGTCGAACCGCTCCGGCTTGAGCGACTGCGCTCCGTCGGATACCGCCTGCTCGGGGTGCGCGTGCACTTCGACGATCAAACCGTCGGCGCCGGCGGCGATCGCCGCGCGGGACACCGACTCGACCAGTTCCCATTTCCCGGTGCTATGGCTCGGATCGACGATAACGGGCAGATGAGTCAGCTGCTTGAGGAGAGGAACGGCGTTGATGTCGAGCGTGTTGCGCGTATACGGTTCGAACGTTCGGATTCCGCGCTCGCAGAGGATGACCCGCTCATTCCCGTGCGAGAGGATGTACTCGGCCGCCATCAACAGTTCCTCGATCGTCGACATCATTCCCCGCTTGAGGAGGACCGGACGCTGGGCTCTGCCCACCGCGTGGAGGAGCGCGAAGTTCTGCATGTTGCGCGCCCCGACTTGCACGACGTCGGCGTGGCTCGTCACTAGCGGGACGAGTTCGGGGGCCGTCGCCTCAGTCACCACGGGAAGCTCGGTCTCCTTCCTCACCTGGGCCAGGATCCGCAGCCCCTCCTCGCCGAGCCCTTGGAAGCTGTACGGCGAGGTGCGCGGCTTGTACGCCCCGCCGCGGAGCATCCGTGCCCCCGACGCCTTGACCGCGTGCGCGACTTCCCTCATCTGGTCGATGCTCTCGACCGCGCACGGTCCGGCGACGAGGACGACCTCATTCCCGCCGAACACGACGTCGCCGATCGAGACGAGCGTGTCCTGTGGATGGAACTCCCGACTCGCTCGCTTGAACGGCTTCAGGATCGGCATCGTTTTTTCCACGCCATCGAGCTGTTCGATCCGTTCTCGATCTAGCGGCCGGCCGTTTCCGATGATGCCGACCAGGGTCCGTTCCTCTCCCTGCGACACGTGCGCCTGGCATCCCATCCCTTCAATCCGCGCGATGACATTCGAGAGCTGCACTGGGGTTGCGTTCTTCTTCATGATGACGATCATCGGATCATCCCTCCCTCGAGGTCCGGATTCTCCCGAGCCGATTCCTTGTACGGGATCGGTGTGGTGGCCGCTGGGTACGAGCCGAGCATCTTGACGAACGACGAGCGACGCAACAGCCCCATCATCGCCGCTTCGCACTCGGGGTCCTGGCAATGGCCGTCGAAGTCAAGGTAGAACACGTACTGCCAAGGCTTGTTCAGCCGCGGCCGCGATTCGATCTTGGACAAGCTGATCCGCCGCTTGGCGAACTCTCCGAGGCACTCGTACAGGGCTCCCGCGCGATGCGGCGTTGTGAACACGAGCGACGTCTTGCTCCGCTGGGCGCGGGCCGGGTCGTCGAGGGAGAGAACGAAGAACCTCGTGTAGTTAAACGGGAAGTCCTCGATCCCGCGATCGATGACCTCGATTCCAGCGAGCGCTCCGGCCCATTCACCCGCGATTGCGGCGACGCCGGGCTCCGGGCGGGCGGCCAAGTCGTGGGCTGCCTTCGCCGTGTCCGCTGCGGCCTCCGCGGTGAACCCATGGCGGGCCAAGTATCGCTGGCATTGAGCCAGGGCCTGTGGATGGGAACGGACCGTATGGACCTCCGATAATGACGTCCCCGCAGGGGCGAGCAGCATGTGGCGCACTCTGAGGATCACCTCGGCGTGGATCCGCAGGTCGTGCTCGACGAGCAGGTCGTACGACGCGTTGACCGAGCCGGCGACCGAGTTCTCCACCGGGAGCATCCCATAGTCGGCGCTCCGGTCCTCCACCGCGCGGAAGATATCGGCAAATGTCCCGCAGGCGATCGTCTCCGCCTCGGTCCCGAAGAACTGCCGGATCGCCTCTTCCGAATATGCACCGGCGATCCCCTGGAACGCCACTCGAGTCATCGCCGTCCCTCCTCGGCCCAATCCGGCCGCAGACCGCGCGCTTCCCTGAGGTAAACGTGATGGACGTCTCGGTCTATCCGCGCCAACACGAGCACCCGTACGCAGCGCGGCAGGCTCCCCGCAACCCGCATCTCTTGAGTGCAGAGAAGCGGTACGTTCAGCCAACCCATCTCACGCACCGCCTGCGCCGGGTAAGCGGCGTCAAGGTCAACGGTGGTTGTGAAGACCGCGCCCACCACGTCGTCGTCGCGAAGATCGTTCGCGACGACGATCCGTTCGAGCAGTTCCCGAGTGGCGGCCAGAAGAGCATGCGCCTCGTTCACCTCGACCGTCGTTGCGCCGCGGATCCCCTGGCAGCCTACCGGCCTATTCGCTGTCTCCTCATGTTCCATTGTCGGTCGCCCCCGTCTCTTCCTCCTGCTCGAAACCCAAATAAAAAAACCACAGGCATCGCCTGCAGTCGTCTGTGACTTCCTGCTTCGAACTAGCCGATCGCTAGAACATAACCAGGAAGTCGTCTACAAACCAGTAATAGAGAAAGCCGAGGGATTTGGACAAACGCGCTCTTGAACCACAACCCTCAGCCTTCAACATGATGACCCAGTATAGGGCCGGGTGGCCGACCTGTCAAGGTGGATCGGAATCCCCTGTTTTTACTGCGGCGCGGCACCCAGGGCCGCGAGCGCTTGGTCGATGTCCGCGGCGGAGACGTCAAGGTGGGTGACCATACGCATCTGGTAGGGGTTTGCGCCGAGCGGGTTGGCGAGGACACCCTCTGATTTCAGCCGCTTCGAGAGCGCAGCCGCGTCGATCGACGCGTCGCCGGTCTGCGCCGGGTCCACCTCCAGATAGACGAGGTTCGTCGCCGGCGGGGAGAGGAGCCTCAGCCCGGGGGTCGCCTCGATCCCCGCGGCGAGCCGGCGGGCGTTCTCGTGATCAATCCTCAGCCGCTCGACGTGGTGTTCCAGCGCGTAGATCCCGGCGGCGGCGAGCACGCCGACCTGCCGCATCCCGCCGCCGACCGCCTTGCGCATCCGCTTGGCCACCCCGATGAACGCCTCCGAGCCGCAGAGGACCGAGCCGACCGGCGCGCCGAGCCCCTTGGACAGGCAGACCATCACCGAGTCGACCCCGCGGGCGAGCTCGGCCGGCGGGCGGCCCGCGGCAACCGCGGCGTTGAACAGCCGCGCCCCGTCGAGGTGAACCGCCATCCCGTGCGCGTGCGCCAGCTCGCAGGCCGCCGCGGTGTAGTCGAGCGGCAGCACCGCGCCGCCGCAGCGGTTGTGCGTGTTCTCCAGGCAGAGGAGCCGGGTCGTCGGGAAGTGGACGTTCTCGTCGCGGATCGCGTCGGCGACCGCGTCGAGCGGGATCGTGCCGTCGGGCGCGTTCGGGATCGGCCAGGGGTGGATCCCGCCGAGGCCGGCCGCGGCGCCGACCTCGTAGAGGAACGTGTGGGCGAGCGTGCCGAGGATCATTTCGTCCCCGCGTCCGGCGTGCGACAGCACGGCGACG
>CAZBWD010000033.1:0-13154 GCA_964495585.1 uncultured Thermotogae bacterium | reverse complement strand
CCGCACGAAGCGCCTTCACCACGCGCGCGAGCGCGGGCACCCCGTCGACGTCGAGCAGCGGCTTGATCGCGCCGAGCCGCTCACTCTTGCCCGCCGCCAGCACGATCGCTTCGATCACGACGCCTCCCGCATCAGCGCCGCCGCGTGACGGACCGCCTCGACGATCTTCGCGTACCCCGTGCACCGGCAGAGGTTCCCCTCGAGCGCGGTGCGGATCTCCTCGTCACTCGGGTCGGGGGTCGCGGTCAGGAGGGCGATGGTCGACAGGATGAACCCCGGCGTGCAGAAGCCGCACTGGACCGCGCCCTTCTCCACGAACGCCTGCTGGACCGGATGCAGCCGCTCCCCGTCGGCGAGCCCCTCGACGGTGAGCACTCTCTTCCCGTCGGCCTGCGGGGCGAGGACGAGACAGGAGTTGACCGGGCGGCCGTCGAGGAGGACCGTGCACGCGCCGCACTCCCCCTCGCCGCAGCCCTCCTTCGTGCCGGTCAGGTGAAGCCCCTCCCGCAACAGGTCGAGGAGACGGGTCTCCCCGTCGACCTCCGGCTCGTAGGCCGTCCCGTTGACCGTGACGCGGATCCTCATAGGTGCTTCTCCACCGCCTTCAGGTCGGGCTCGATCTCGATCGGTGCACCGACCGCGCGGCGGGCGGCCGCCACGTCCTTCAACCCGTTGCCGGTCACCATCACCGCTGCCCGCTCGTCGGAGAGCCCGCCGCCCACGGCGAGCTTCAGGAGTCCGGCGAACGGCGCCGCTCCGGCCGGTTCGGCGAACACGCCGGTCCGCCGCGCCATGACGGCGATCGCCCGGATGATCTCCTCGTCGGAGACCGTGATGAACCGTCCCCCGTTCCGCGCCACGTAGGTGACCGCCTTCACGATGTCGCGCGGCTTGCCCACGCAGATGCTGTCCGCGACCGTGCTCGCCTCGACGTCCTCGATCACGACCTCGCCGCCGGTGTAGCGCTCAAACGCCCTGGCGATCGGCGCGGATCCCTCCGCCTGCACCCCGATGACCCGCGGGGAATGCTCGACGAGCTCCAGCCGCTGGAGCTCGTCGAACCCCTTGCAGATCCCGCTGATCACCGAGCCGTCCCCAACCCCGACGAGGACGACGTCCGGCACCTCCCAGGCGAGCTGTTCGGCCAGCTCGAGCGCACCGGTCTTCTTCCCCTCGACGAGGTACGGGTTGACCGCCGCCGAGCGGTTGTACCAGCCGAACGCCTCCGCGGCCTGCGCCGCCAGGTCGTAGGCGACGTCGTAGGAGCCGTTCACCAGGAACACCTTCGCCCCGTAGATGAGGAGCTGCGCCACTTTCGCCTCCGGCGCGGTCCGTGGCACGAAGATGACCGTCTCCAGGCGCGTCGACGCGGCGAACCCCGACAGGGAGCTCGCCGCGTTCCCGGTCGAGGCGCAGGTGACCACTGCCTTCTCCCTCTCCTGCGCCTTGATCACGACGATCGAACTCGCCCGGTCCTTGTAGGAGGCGGTCGGGTTCTGGCCGTCGTCCTTGATGTACAGGGCCCCGAGCCTCTGTTCCGCCGCGAGCTCCGGGAAGCTGTAGAGCGGCGTCCACCCGACGCACAGCGGCTGGATGAACCGCCGGTCCGCGACCGGAAGAAGCGGCAGGTACCGCCACATCGTCCGCTCTGGCTCACCGCGGAAGAACGCCCTCGTCACGGTCCTCTTGAGCACCTCGAGATCGTAGAGGACCTCCAGGGTCCCCCGCCGCGGGCCGCAGGTAGGGCAGGTGTATTCGAGTTCCTGCGGGGCGTAGGTCCTTCCGCAGGAGACGCAGCGAAGTCCAACGACGGTTCCCATATCGGAAGGGTCACCTCATTCCATTTCGTGGACCGATTCTACCCGCGACACGCCCCGTCTCCCAGACTAGTCCCGGTCCGCAAGGAACGGAAGGGAGGTCGCGATCCCGCGGGCGAGGGTCGCCATCTCCGCCACCGGCCGCAGGGAGAACGTTCCGGAGAACGG
The DNA here is from genome assembly GCA_964495585.1 of uncultured Thermotogae bacterium. Classification (GTDB taxonomy): domain Bacteria; phylum Bipolaricaulota; class Bipolaricaulia; order UBA7950; family UBA9294; genus CAZBWD01. Next base: position 11,169 of record CAZBWD010000033.1, on the reverse strand, counting down.
GCGCTTCACCGTCCCCTCCCGGACCCCGAAGTCCGACGAGAGCGCGAGCCACACGTGGTCATCCTCGTAGGTCATCCCCGCCTGCGAGAGGACGAGCCGCGACGCGTGCCCGCCGCTTCGCCGCAGGATGGCGCCGTCCTCCATGTGGAAAACAGTCCCCTCGTGTGCGCGGAACGCCGCACCGTCGAGGACGAGGCACGGCTTGTCGCGGTAGGGCTCCCCCTCGTGCACACAGAAGGTCGCGCAGTTCCCGCAGGCGTTGCACAAATCGTCGATGTGGACGATCTGCCGCGCCTGGCCGATCGTGAAGACCTCCTCGCCTGTGGCGACGAGCGCCCCTTCCTCGCAGGCGAGAACGGGGAGGATCCACCGACCGGGAACGACCCCGTAGGCGTGGTTCGCCCGGTTCGGGCAGACCTCGACGCACTTGTCGCAGATCGCGCGGCACTGGACGCAGCGGCGCGCCTCACGCTGTGCTACCTCCTCGGAGAGGACCTCCTCGACCGGGTCGAACCCCGCCCGCTTTGCGATCGGCCGCATCTCCGGCCGGGTCTGCGGGGTCTGTCGCGCCCGCTCCCGTTTCACGGCGACGAGCGCCTCTTCCGACAGGTCCGGCGTCCTGAAGCCCGGTCCCGCGAAATCGATGCCCAGGCGCGAGCAGATCGCCTCCGCGGCCCGTCGCCCGTCGGCGCAGGCCTCGATGATGATCGCCGGCCCACGGGTTGCGTCCCCTCCCGCGTAGACACCGGGGATCGCACACGCGCCGGTCCCCGGATCGACCGCGATCCGCCCCCCTGCCGCGAGTGGCACACGGCTTCCATCGAGGAAGGCAAGATCCGGCCGCTGCCCCACGGCGACGACCACCGCATCGGCCGGCACGGTGAAGGTGCTTCCTTCGATGGGGACCGGTCGCCGCCGGCCGTCCGGCCCGGGCGCGCCCAGGACGTTGCGCACGCACTCGACGCCGACGACCTGCCCCGCCCGCCGGAGGATCCGGGTCGGGGCGACGAGATCCTCGAGGCAGTTCCCCTCGGCGAGGAGGGCATCGACCTCCTCGACCTGCGCCGGCATCTCGCGGCGGCTGCGCCGGTAGAGCACGGTCACCGGACGGCCGGCGAGCCGGGCGGCGGTCCGCGCGGCATCCATCGCCGTGTTCCCCCCACCGACGACGACGATCCGCTCGCCGAGTTGTGGGGCATCACCCCGGCTCGTCTGTTCAAGCAGCTCGAGCGCGGCGTAGACCCCGGGCCCGTCGATCCCCGGGAGGTCGAGCGTCGCCTCGTGGGGAAAGCCGCAGGCGATGTACACCGCGTCGTAACCGTCCTCGAGCACCGCCTCCGGGGCGGAGGTGACCGGGTGGGTGAGTTCGAGGGTGACTCCCAGGGCGAGGATCCGCTCGATGTCCTCCTGCACGATGCTAGAGGGCAGGCGGAACGCCGGCGCGAGCGCGAGCATCCCGCCGGGGCGGTCCTTGGCCTCGAAGAGCGTCACCGAGACCCCGTTCAGGGCGAGGAACGCCGCAGCGGAGAGCCCGGAGGGGCCGGCGCCGATCACCGCCACCCGCCGGTCTCCCGGCTCACGTCGTAGGAGGGCGGCCGTGCCGCGCGCGGCGGCGTAGCGCTTGAGCGCGCGGATCGCGACTGCCTCGTCGGTGTTGTTCCGCGTGCAGCGGGTCTGGCAGAGGTGGGTGCAGACGTAGCCGGTCACGCCGGGGAGCGGGTTGCGGGAGAGGACGACGCGCAGCGCCTCGTCCGTCCGTCCCTGCGCGATCCAGCCCGCGTACTCCGGGACGTCCTGCGTCACGGCGCACGCCTGCACGCACGGCGCGGCGATGCAGTCGAACGCCGCGAGGCCCGTGGAGACCTTCGGCAGCTCCGGCGGGCGGTACGCCTTGTGGTAGCGGGGCGCCTCGAGCGCGGCGGACGCCGCCCGAGCGAGGGCCTCCCGCCCGTGCGCCCCAAACGCCCCCAGGCTCGCCGCCCCGGCGCGGGCCATCTCGGCACGCAGGGTCTCCAGGTACTGGAGGAGCCGAGAGTACCCGCCCGGCCGCAACAGGTCCGAGGCGACGGTCACCGGACGGACACCACAGGCGAGGATCTCCGCCACGTTTAGGGCGTCGGCCCCGCCGGCGTAGGAGACGTCGAGCGCGCCGTCGAACGCCTCGACCAGACGGTGGAACAGGGTCATCGTGATCGGGTAGAGCGCTCGGCCCGAGAGGTACATCTCCTCACCCGGCAGGATCCCGCGGTGGTTCGCGACCGGCAGGGTGTTCGAGAGCTTCACCCCGAAGGAAAGGCCGCGCGCCAAGGCGACCCCCTTGAGCCGGCGGATGAGCCCGATCGCACGCTCGTATTGCAAATCCTTGTCGAACACCGCGTCGGGGATCTCGATCTCCCGGAACCCCAGCTCGTCCCGAAGGATGCGCAGGACCGCGTCCTTTCCGAGGAGCGTGGGGTTCAGCTTGACGGTCGTGTGGAGCCCGCAGTCCTCGAGGAGATAGGACGCGATGCGCTCGATCTCGTCGGGGGGGCAGCCGTGCATCGTGGAGAGGGTGACGCTTCGGACGAGGCGCGAGGGGATCTCGAGGTCCGCGAACCGCGGGAACCGCCGGCGCAGGACCTCCTGGATCTCGGCGATCTCGCTTCCCGCGTCGACCATCCGGTCCATGAACCGGGTCATCGACGGGCTCTTTATCCCCGCGAGGTTGTAACCGACGCTCATGTTGAAGATCGTGCCGAACGGCTCGCGCTCCTTGAATCCCAACAGCCGGCGCAGCACGTGGATCAGGGCCCAGGCGTTCACGTACTCCCGGGCCGATTCGTCGAGTCGCAGCTCCTGCGACCACTCGACGTTGTACCCCTCGTCGGCCATGTCGATGCACGGCCGGGGGATCTCCAGTTCGTCCATCACCTGCACGGTCTTGAGCTCGATGAACCGCCCGCCGGAGAGCCAAGCGCAGACGATGTTCTGCGCCAGCTGGGTGTGGGGCCCGGCCGCGGGGCCGATCGGGGTCGCGAGCCGGTCCCCAAAAAGCTGGGTCACGTACGGGTCGTCGGCCCCGGGACGGTAGAAGAGCCCCGCGGGGATTCCGAAGATCGAGGCGGAGACCTGCCGCTCCTCGAGGATCCAGGACAGGAGCCGTTCGAACGGCTGGACACGCATCTCGTCGGTCATCCTCACTCCTCTTCCTGGCCGATGCGCGCCCACAGCCGCTTCGCGACGGCGCGCGACGTCGCGTAGATCCCCTCGGGGTCGAGTTCGGTGAACCGCCCGTCCCTGAGAACCGGCCGGCCGGCGACCCAGAGGTCGCTCGCCCGCAGGTCGTGGACCGCCATCCCGAACAGAAGGTGGCCGAGGATGTTGTCCGCGGTGATCGGGGTCGGCGGCAGGTACTCGAACAGGGCGATGTCCGCGGCGTAGCCCGGTGCGATCCGGCCGGCCCTCACCGCGAACAGTCGCTCCACCAGCCGCGGGTTGTCCTCGAACAGGACCTGCTGGAGCGCCGGGAAGCCGCCGGCGAGCGGGTCGCCGCTTGAGTGCTTCTGCAGGATCCCTGCGGTGAACAGCTCACCAAGCAGGTTCTCCCCCAGCCCGTCGGTCCCGAGCCCGACCAGGATCTCCCGGTCGACGAACCCAGCAAGATCGAAGGCACCGACGGCGTTGTTCATGTTCGAGTGGGGATTGTGGACGACGACCGCCCGGCGGGCGGCGATGAGATCCTTCTCCGTCTCGTCCACGTGGAGGCAGTGGGCGAGGATCGAGCGCTCCCGCAGGAGGCCGAAGCGGTTGAGCCGCTCGACGATCCGTATCCCGTGTTCCTCCTGGCAGCGGACCTCATCCTCGGGGCCCTCGGCGACGTGGATGTGGATCCCCGCTTCGGCGGGCAGGCCCGCGGCAACCCGTTCGAGCGTCGCGTCGGAGAGCGTGAACGAGGCGTGCAGTCCGAACAGGCCGGCACTCAGTGGATCCGGCGGGGCGGAGAGGAGGCGCAGGTTCTCCTCGATCCCCTCGGCCGCGGCCTTCGGTCCGTCGCGGTCCGAGACCTCGTAGGAGAAGGCGCCACGCAGCCCGACCTCTCCGCAGACCGCGTCCCGCACGGCGTGGAGGGAGCCGGGGATGGCGCGGGGACTCGCGTGGTGGTCGACGAGCGTGCTCACTCCGCAGCGGGCCGCCTCCATCGCCCCAACGAGCGCGCTCATCCGCACGGAAGCCGGATCGAGCGCCTTGTCCAGGCGCCACCACAGCTGCTCGAGGATCTGCGTGAAGCTCTTGGGGGCGAATCCCGGAACGGTCATCCCCCGCGCCAGGCTGCTGTAGAGGTGGGTGTGGGCGTTGATGAGCCCGGGGATCGCGAGCTTGCCGCGGCCGTCGATCCGCTCGACGTCCGCCGGGAGCCACGAAGCCGCCTCGTCCCGCGCGAGGAGCGCCTCGATCCGTTCCCCGTCGATGAGGATCACGCCGTCCTCGACCAGCCGCCCGGCCCCATCCCAGACCCACGCCCCGTCGATCGCCCGTTTCATCGCGCCTCCTTGCCTTGATCTGCCCTAGGGCACTATATCCGCTCACGCTGGATCGGGCAACGGACTGTCGGTTCGGCGCTCCGCCAAACGATGGGGGCGGGAAGGCAACGAGACGGCCGGTGCGGCCGCTGGTCGCTTCAGCCGCGGATCGAGGACATCGCGCAGGCTGTCACCGAGGATGTTAAACCCGAAGACGGTGATGATGATGCACAGCCCTGGGTAGACGGCCATCCACCAGGCGGTGCGCATGAACTCCTGGGCATCCTGGAGCATCGCCCCCCACGAGGGGATCGGGGGACGGATTCCGAATCCCAGGAAACTCAACCCCGCCACAACGACACCGGCCCCAAGGAGCTCGTGGAACGCATCGAATCGCTCAAGGCGTGCGTGGACGAGTTCCCGAGCGTCCTTGCCCAGCATGTCATCCACGGGTTCCTGCAACGGGAGATCAACGAGACCAGAAAGATCATCACCCACTACGCATCCCGACGGGACGCGATGTGCACGGCGCTCGAGAAGCACTGCCACGAGCTTCTGGAGTGGCGCCGTCCCGAGGGCGGCTTCTTCGTGTGGGGGCACCTCGAAGGGAACCTCAAGGCCGAGCTGGTATTGCGGGAGGCCCTCCGGAAGAAGGTGGCCTTCCTTGCCGGATCGGCGTTCTTCCCCAACGGGGACGGAGGAGAAAACGAACCGCGGCTCGACTTCGCGGGACAGCCGGAGGAGCAGATCGAGCAGGGGATCCGGCGGCTCGGGATCGCCCTGCGCCGGAGCCTCGAAGAGAAGTTTCCCCACCACGGGCGACCGATCTCCGTGAGACGGCGGGAGTCGGGGCCGTTCGGACTGATCTCCCCGAGTCCCAGGCCGAACCTGTGACTCCGGCGCCCCGCGGCGTCGGAGCGCAGCTGGTTTGCCGCATCCCATGCGATCCGCTAAGCTATCTTCCTCGCAGGGAGGGACCACGAGATGGACAAGTCCGAGCTTCTCCCGCACGTCTTCGCCGTGCTCCGGCGGGAACCGCAGACCCACTTAAACGCCGTCGAGTACCAGGTACGCCGGTCGGTCGAGGGCTACGAGCGACCGGACGCGCTGCACGTCCAGGAAGTCGTCTGGGACCTGCTCGTCCAGGGGGTCCTCGCTCCGGGGAAGAACTCCCTCAACCTGAACCTGCCGTTCTTCTACGTGACACCGTACGGCCGGGAGTGCCTGGAGAGCGGTTCGATCCTGCTCCACGACCCGCAGGGGTACCTGAGCCGCCTGCGGGAGGGGATCGGTGGACCGCTCGACGAGACGCTCGCGACCTACGTCCGTGAGAGCCAGCGCGCGTTCCTTGCCGGGGCCTATGCAGGAGCGATCGCCCTCCTCGGCATCGCAGCGCAACGCTGCCTGGACCTCCTGGAGGCCGCCTGGCCGACCGGCGCCGCACAGGGACCTTCGCCACGGGGCGGTGGCCTCAGCGGCTCCGGCCGTGCGGTGCTGGCCGAGCAACTCCTGCAGCTCGACCTTCCCGATGCGCAGCGGGTCGAGCTCGAGCATCGCCTGGATGAGCTCTTCGTCCTGATCGGTCACAGCCGTGATCCGCAGGGCCACCCCACCGTCCCCCCGGCCGACCGCGCCACGGTGCAGGCCCACCTGCTCCTCTTCCCGCCGGCCTACCAGGCCGCCCACCGGCTGATCGCTCTGGCCGCTCAGAGGTCAAAGTAGAGGGAGAACTCGTGGGGGTGCGGCTGACCCGCGACGGCCTCGGCTTTCGCCTGTTTCACTGCGATCCACCGGACGATGAGCGCCTCGGAGAAGGCCCCTCCCGCAAGCAGGTAAGCGTGATCCTCTTCGAGCGCGTCGAGCGCCCGCCAAGGGTTCGCGGGCGGCTCCTGTGGGGCGGTAAGGATAACCCCGTCGCAACAAGGCGCAAGTCTCCGGGTCGCATCCACCGAGCCGCTCGTGTAGTATCTAGCCCGCTGGCGTGTCGGTTGGTATCGCAGGATCGAGAAGGATCCCTCGGATTGGCCTCAGTCAAGGAGCGGTGAAGATACGAGTCTGTTCTTACCTAGAGGCACATGGACTGGTCGATCAGTCCGGAATCGGGATTGCGGTCCGTAACACGGAGAAGGCCCTCGTCGAAAGCGGCGTTGCGGTGACGCACGACCCGCGCGACGCGTACGACGTCCTCCACCTGCACTGGGTCGGGCCCCGGTCGTACGGCTTCGCGTGCCGGGCACGGCGCCGGGGCCGGCCGGTGGTCCTCAGCGTCTACACGCCGCCCGAACTGGTCCGTGGGTCGTTCAACCTCGACGGAACCCTGGCCCGCGTCTACGGCCCGTACCTGCGCCTGTTCGCCCATCAGGTGGACCTGTTCGTTGTGCCGTCCCCGTACGCCGCAGCAGCGATCTCGTCGGTCGCGGATGGATGGCCGGTGCGGGTCGTCTCGAGCGGTGTTGATCTCGACAGGTTCCGATTCGACCCGCGGAAACGGGAGGCCTTCCGCAAGACGTACGCCCTCGACGGTCCCACCGTACTCGCTGTGGGACAGGTGATCCCCCGCAAGGGCGTGGAGACGTTCCTGGAGGTCGCCCGTCGCCTCCCTGATCTGCACTTCCTGTGGCTGGGCCCCAAGGTCCACCCCCTGCTCTTCTACAGCCCCCGCTTCGAACGGCTCCTGCGCCACAGGCCGGGAAACGTCCGATTTGCAGGGTTCGTCGAGGGAATCGAGGCCGCCTACAACGGCTGCGACCTGTTCTTCCACCCCTCGCACGCCGAATCGCTCGGCCTGGTCATCCTCGAAGCGGCGGCGATCGGCCTCCCCCTCGTCGTCCGTCGGCTCCCCGTCTACCAGGGTTGGTTGAAGGAAAAGGAGAACTGCCTGATGGGCAACGACTCTGATGAGCTCACCGCGGCGGTCGCCAGGCTCTGGGAGACGCGCTCCCCCCTCCCGGATGGCCTGGCACGCGCGCACGCCCTGGACCGGGTCAGCCGCGACCTGTTGCACGCCTACAACGAGGTGCTAGCATGAGGCGCGTGCTGGTGCTTGGGCTTGATGGGGTCGGCCTTTCCGTCCTCCGCCCGTGGATGGAGGCCGGACGGCTCCCTCACCTCACGACAGCGGTCAAGGAGGGGGCGTACGGGGACCTGGAAAGTACGATCCCACCGGTGACCGGTCCAGCCTGGACGACCTTCCAGACCGGGGTCAACCCCGGCAAGCACGGGATCCTCAACTGGACCAAACCCCAAGAGGGCTCCTACGCCCTCTCGATCGTCAACAGCGAGGACAACCCGTACCCGACTGTCTGGGAGCTCGCAAGCGAGGCCGGACGCCGGGTGGTCTGCATCGGGCTTCCGGTGACCTACCCACCGCGGGCGGTGAATGGTGTGATCATCCCCGGGATGCTCACACCGAAGGGTGATCCGGCCCCCACCTACCCCCCGGAGGTGTTCGCCGAGCTGCGGCAGGTCGCCCCGGAGTTCCGTTTCTTCCCGGAGTGCGCGCACCGGCTCACCATCAATGGGAAGGTGGAGGAGCTGTTGCGCAGCGTCCGCGGCCGGGCGCAGGCAGCGAAGCACTTCATGAGAAGCAGGGACTGGGACCTGTTCATGCTCCACTTCCAGGCGACCGACAAGGTCCAGCACGACCTGTGGGGACTCGAACGGGATGGCACGAGCCCGGTCCTCTCCGTGTTCGAGGAGGTCGATCGTCAGATCGGGGAACTCATGGAGATCGCCCGCGGGAGGGAGGCAAACGTGATCCTCCTCTCCGACCACGGGATGGGCCGGCAGGACAGCATTTTCTCCGTCAACTCCTGGCTTCTGCGTGCCGGCTTCCTGGCGCTCAAGCGGACCCTGCCCACCCGGATGCGGTGGCTCGCCTTCCGGATGGGGTTCACGCAGGATCGGCTGGCACGCCTCGGGCTGGCGCTGTATCCGATCGTCTACCGGCTCGGCCTGGCCCAATCGTTCTTCGACACGGTCGGACAGACGGGGCTCGCAAGCCTGATCGCGCGCCTCTTCCTGTCCCTGGAGGATATCGATTGGCCTCGCACGCGCGCCTACTCCCACTCGGACATTGGACACATCCGCCTGAACCGGCGTGGCCGGGAGCCAAAGGGGATCGTTGCCGACGAGGAGGCCGCCGGTCTGGTGGAGGAACTGATCGAAAGGCTGCGCGCCGTCATGAACCCGCGCACAGGGGAACCGCTTCTTGGCCGCGTCTTCCGACGGGAGGAGATCTATGAAGGCGAGCGGCTTTCGCAGGCGCCGGAGGTGCTGTTCCTGCCCCGCGACCTGCGCACGCTGGGAACCGGCGCATCGGGGTTCTACTCCTGGTCGCTTTTCTCGCCGGCACTCCTGCGCGCGAACCATCGGATGGAGGGGATGCTGATCGCGACCGGCGATGCGTTCCAACCCGATCACCCCCTGCACGGCGCCCGGCTGGTCGACCTCGCGCCCAACCTCCTCTACCTCCTCGACTGCCCGATCCCCGCCTACATGGACGGTGTCCTCTGGGAGCTCGCCTACCGATCAGGGCTCCTGGCGCAGCGACCGGCCCGTTTCAGCGACCACCCGCCCCAGCGGGAGCCGGCCCCCACCCGTGCGGACGGCGCGCTCTCCGAGGAACTCCGTCAGCAGCTGAGGCAACTCGGCTACCTCACTTAACTTGAACCGAGGCTAACCCCCATGATAGGATTCCCCCATGACTAGGGGGCACAAGCGATCCCCGAGTTCGATCCTTTCCTTCGTACTCGGGTTTGCGCTCCTGGGCGGCGTCCTGTACTACGTCGGCTGGCGCAACGTCTTTGAGCAGATCGTCGCACTGCGAACCGGGGGGATCCTCGCCGTGGTCGCCGACGTCTTCCTGGCGGTGCTCACCTGGATCGTCAGCTGGAACATCATCCTGCGCTCCTACGGCATCCGCCTGACGTTCTCCCAACTCACCGCGGCGAGACTGAGCGGATTCGCGATCAGCTACCTCACCCCGACGCTCTACTTCGGCGGCGAGCCGATCCGCGGCCTCATGGCCCTCCAGCACACGTCCGCCCCCGCGACCCGGGTCTTCGCCACCATCGTCGTCGAGCGCTTCCTCGGCGGGTTGAGCCTGATCCTCTTCATCCTCATCGGGAGCTTCTACGCCCTGGTCTCACCGCAGGTCGACGCATCCGAGCGACGGGCCGTCGTCATCGGCGTCGCGTTCATTACCTTCTGGGTCCTCGTCGGGCTCGTCAACTTCGCCAGAAACTACAAGTGGATCAGCCGGCTCATCCGGATGCTCCGACGCCCGCTGCGCCGGTTCACCCGCGCCCTGGAGAAGGCGGCGGATAAGGTCTCCGAGACCGAGGACGGGATCCACGAGGCGTTCACCCTGCACTGGAAGGCGACGGTCCTCGCGTTCCTCACGCAGATGCTCGCGAACTTCTTCTTCTACATGCGCCCGCAGGTCTTCTTTCACTTCTCCGCCCACATGACGTTCAGCTTCCCGGAGCTGTCGCTTCTGTTCACGCTGAATATCATGCTCTCCTTCTTCCTGTGGATCACCCCCGGCGGGCTGGGGACCGGAGAAGCCGCGGTGATCGGGATCTTCGCGCTCGTGGGCGTCGGTCAGGGCAGCGCGGTCGCGTTCTCGCTGATCTTCAAGTTCGTCGAGCTCCTGTTCGTCGCCTTGGGGCTCGTCTTCCTCTTCCGCGCCGGGATCGGCGGGCTGTTCCAGCGGGGAAGGCGGCAACCGGCCGCCAAAGACTGACAACTCCGGACCTCGCGTTGGTGGAGAACACCATCGCTTGCAGCCGACCGCGGCTTGACCGAAGCGGGTGTCCTTGATAAAGTTAGCCAACTAATCATCTCGCGGTTCGGCCAGCGCTATAGGCTGCGCATCGAAACTGATGGCGCTTCGAAGACCGGCGAGCCGCGGGGGACACCGCCGGGTAGAGATGATCCCCGGCGCGTGATGTGAGACAGCCGGACCGATCGCAGGACCGGGTACGGAACCGGAAGTCGGCGGTTACGGCAGGAGGGAGGATGAGATGAAGACGATAACAAGCGTTCTCGTGTCTATCGCGCTCCTCGCGCTGGGGGTCGCGGCGTTCGGACAGGCGAGCCTCGACGCGTTCCCCACGGGAACGACCACGATGACCTACAGCATGTCAACCGAAGGGGCTGGTCAGCCGCAGCACCTCGAGCTGGTGGTCACGGCGCATGGAGACGGACAGTACACGGTCAGCATGTCGATGGAGGCCAGCGGCACGAAGGACGAGCTGTCGGGGTTCGGCTTCCTGTTCGGCGGCGGGAGCCTCGCCACGGGATCGGGACAGGATGTCAGCTACTCGTCTCTGCAGGCGTTGATCGCCCAGCGGTCCCGTCTCCAGGCCGGGCAGGAGTACCTCCTCCCCAGCGGCGGGAAGTTCACGGACATCACCGGAGTCACGATCGCCGGGGTGTGGTGTCTGCAAGGGTCGTTCGTCGACCCGAACAACCCCGACACGCGGACCACGCTGGCGTTCGCTCTCTCATACCCGGTCTACACCTTCCCCGAGGTCAAGGTGGAGAAGAACGAGAACGGCAAGTGGGTGGAGACCTTCGGCCTCCAGCTGACCGGCTACACGTTTGCCGCCCCCAAGGGATAGTCATGCCGCTCCTCAGACTGCGAGGGATCACCAAGGACTATCAC